>NZ_CAADGZ010000121.1:0-10630 GCF_900696675.1 uncultured Candidatus Kuenenia sp.
CAGCAATATCAATGACACTAACTGCAAAATCTACAGCTTTTTGCCAAACCTCCAAATCCTCAAAACTAAACTTTATTCCACTCATTTTCCTCCCCTCCCTTGACCATCAGCCATGAGCTATCAGCTATCAGCTATCAGCTAAATAGTTTTTTTTATTGAATTTATAAGACTTGAAAGCTGCTTACCGATTGTATCTCCTGCTATTCGTAAATCATTAAGGTTTGAACTGGAAATCCATTTCTTTTTGTAAAATATAGTTAGAAAAGTAATTGTTTCAAATAGTGACCCACGTGCGACATACAGATATTGGATAAATTCCTTTTTAGAATTACGCCCTTTGCCTTCGGCAATGTTTGCGGAAATTGATGTTACAGATGATTCCAATTGTTCTATAAGCCTGTAATGATTCTGATTAGTATTTATTATTTCAGCAATATAAATGACACTTACTGCAAAATCTACAGCTTTTTGCCAAACCTCCAAATCTTCAAAACTAAACCTTATTTCACTCATTTTCCTCCCCTCCCTTGACCATCAGCCATGAGCTATGAGCTATCACCCATATCCGGCAAGCACAATTCAGGTTCTTTATTCATCATAACACGTAGTTTATTTTTTACAATCCACTTCATGGGAATACGTATATGCTTCTTTATCACAGGCGCTGCATTACCCACCATCCAGCATCGTTTATCGCATGTATCAACGGCATTACGAACCGCATCTGCCCTTTTGCTATTCCAGATATCTTCAAATGAACTTTCTTTAATATTTCCCATAGGCATTTTACAGTTCATGCCATTGCAGGGAAGAACGTCCCCTGATGGGTCTATAAAACAGGATTCGGAACCCATTTCACATTTTAAAAACCTATTGCCACCATAGATGTAATTCATAAGACCATAATTAAAATATGCACGGAACCATTTCTTAATAGATTTCGACTTTAATAATTCTACGATCAGCCTGGAGAACTCATTACACACCACATCTTTATTTTCAATGCGGTTATCCAGTTTGTAAAAATAGTGTGAGTTGTGAAGCGTTGCAGTGGCAAACTCATAGCCAAGTGCATTTGATAACTCATATAGTGGTATAAGATCTTTACAATTCATATCCTGGACTGTCATACCAAAGCCAATGTCCTTTAAACCCATTTTTCGTAATGTGAACAGTGTTCTCAACCCTCTGTCAAATCCCTCAGGAATTCCTCGAATAGTGTCATTAGCTTTTTGGAATCCTTCTATACTTATCCTTATTCCAAGATCAGGATATTTTTGGCACAGCCCTACAATTCTGTCGGTAAAAAATCCATTAGTACTTATAACTATTCGTCTCGTCTTGGGACGTATTGCTTCAATAATTTCAGCAATATCCTGCCTGAGAAAGGGTTCTCCTCCGGTAATATTTATAAACCTCAACCCGAATGGTAATTTTTCTATATCTTTTATGGTAATTTCTTCGCTTGATTTAGTAGGATAATGCCACACATCACACATGTTGCACTTTGCGTTGCATCTGTAAGTAAGTATGATGCAAATTTCCCTTGGCAGTGGCATTTTCTGATTCACCATAGTTTGTCCTTTTTGAGTAAAAAGAAGTTTTTAAAGTAAGCGAGAAGCCCTAAACCGGCATAGCCTGAACCAAACAAGTACGAAAACAGTCCTCAGTCCTAAATTCTCTATCTGCAATCTGTAAGTTGCCGACTGCTTTGACTGTTTTTATATTCATGTCAATGTTTTCCTATCGCAGGTTTATAAATGTTTATTAATCCCTGATAATACTTTTCAGCGTTCAAATTTTGTTCTACAAATACCCTGGCATTTTCCCCCATCTTTACGGCTTTACCAGGGTTGTCCAATACGTATCTAATCTTTTCAGCCAGCTCATGGGCATTTCCTGATTCAAAAGTCAGTCCTGTTATTCCATCTTTTACTAATTCCGGAATTCCACCGATTTTTGCCCCGATAACTGGTACGCCAAGGGCAAAGGCCTCTAATACTGACATGGGATTATTTTCATACCACTCAGAGGGAAGAACAACAGCCAAACATTTCTTTATCTCTTTATATAACACTTCACCTTTTATATATCCAAGAAATTGAATATTATGATTCCCATCCGATTTAGCCTTTTCTTCTAGGTCTACTTTTATTGGCCCATCACCGATTATCTTAACCTCGGCTTTGCAATTCGTATTTAGCAGCTTTGTCGCTTTAATAAGTGTATATAATCCTTTCTCCGGCGCTAGTCTGCCAAAATAAACTATGGAGCCCTCACTACCATTTTCCCCGCCCTTCACTTTTCCAAATTTCTCTATATCAATAAAATTAGGCAAATGTATGATTTTTTTTCTAAAACCCATCTCCGCCAGTTTTTTTTTCAGAAAAAGGCTTGGGGAGATAAAGACGTCCACATTGTTGTATATATCAAACAGCCTGTGATGCACATACATCTCCAATGCACCAAGACAGCTTTTCGCAAGTGAGCCTTTGACGCATTTGTTTTTAATTACTGCTAAATATTTTCCCCCAGAACAAGCATCACAGTTTTTACCATTAGCCATCATTAAATAAGAGGCGCAAACCATCTTATAGTCATGGAGTGTCATCACAACAGGTATTTTTCTTTTTTTTAAAGTATGCAAGATTGAAGGGGAAATCAGATGGTAGATATTATGGAGGTGTGCAATATCCACAGGGTGTTCATTCAGTAATTTAGAGAGCAGTTTCTTTGCCTTCAAAGAATAAAGAATCCTGCCTGTGCTTTTTAGTTGGTCTATAATGCCATTGCTATTGGTATTCAAATCTACATAAGGCATGAAATAATCCTTGGTTTCACAGGATTGATTTTCCGGATGTTGCATGGAGAAGAAAAGAGATTTATGCCCGTGAGATTCCAGTATTTTTGCCGTCTCAAAGTAAACAGCCTCACTCCCGCCACGCATATAATGAAATTTATTGATATGAAGTACGTTTAGTTTCATTTTTATCTATTTAAGAGGTTTTTTTAAAACAATACATACATTATTCATGAAATGCTTCAGTTTTAAAAAATCCATTAATTTATCATAAACACAGGATATTCTATTAATAACAGGAAACCTATTTAAGTAACCATACGAAAATGACCAGTATAAAACATCTATCATTTCAAACCCTGCCTTGTTAAAAATCTTACTCAATTGTTTTACACTCTCGTAGGAATAATAAGTCTCCCACGACTCTCTTTTTCGTATTATTTTATGAAACCATAATGGAGTTAATCTTGATACAACAAACTCAGGTGCTTGAGGATTTGGAATAGATGTAACAAATATCCCTCCTGGTTTTAAAATACGGAGTATCTCAGAAGCAGCCATATTTATATCTCGAACATGCTCCAAAACATAGTTTGCAAATGCAACATCATATTCACCTGATTTCACATGAGGCATGAATTCAACAGAACATCGGAAAAAATTTCCAACAAAAGAGTTATTAAACTTTATATCTTCTACGTCTACACGGTCACTAATAAATTGAAAAACACCATTAATTAAATTATCTTCAATTACGGTACTCCTCCCCCCCCCAATATTAATTAACTTCGCTTTATCACTGAAAAGCTCATAATTTTGATTAAGGGATTTTTTTATTGTATCTATAAGATATTTTTCCGCCGGAGTCTGCATTATTATCCCCTTTAATATTTTTGGGTCTACTAAGTTTTGTGTGGGTAAATTTTCAATAAAGTCTATTTCTTTAGCACAAATAATAAGGTTTTTAGTACCTTATTAGTTATCTCTTCGCATTTTTTGGCAAAATATTTAATGGTGAAATCCGAAATGCTCAATACGAAACCCGTATTTCTAAATTTGAAATAAACTCAAAATTTCAATTCCACCCCCCTGAGGTGTACCCCCGCTATCGGGGTACATTCTCTCCCTTTGGGGGGGATAGTGGTGGAACTTTGGAGTTTATTTTGTATTTTATACTTGTTTGGTTCTGGCTATGCCAGCTTAGGATAAACTGGAAACTCAAAAAATTGTCGCGTATAATTTACAATATATTATTCTCCCTTTGTTGTAATTTTACGATAAAGTCTAATAATCTTTGCGCTTGCTTACGCCATGTATAATTTTCTTTAATAACTTCAATACCTTCCTTACCCCATTCTTGCAATGACTCTCTATTTTGATAACAAACATTTATTGCCTGGGCAATAGATTCCGGGCTATTATCTTTTAAGTAATACGCACAATTTTTATTCCCTGCTACTTTCCTGAAAGTCCACATATCAGTACACATTACAACTTTCCCCATCGCAAGATATTCTAGTAATTTTATGGGATTATTATTATTCCAATACTCAATATTTGGATATGCCATAATTGCACAATCGCAATAACTAATATACATTGGTATCTCTGCGTGCGGCACAGGCGGTAACACAAAGACATTTTTTTCTAATTTAAATTTCTTAATCAATTGCAGAATGTCATCTTTTGCTTTACTACCAGCAATTGCGGTTCCAATTAAAACAAGACAAACATCTTCTCTCTCTATCATACTCAAGGCTTCAACCGTTTCAAGCAAACCTCTGTTGTAAGTAATTCCGCCATGTTGCATTAAGACAAATTTGTCTTTGAGGAAAAACGGTGCGTCCTTATTTGTATATTTTAAAGGCGAGAACCTTTCAATATCAACCCCTGACCCCCATACCCCTATAGCAGAAACATCAAATTTAAAATCTTTACATACTTGTTGTTTATAGTGTTCAGTTATTACAGTCATGCCGTCTAAAAATTTTCTACAATACCAATAGCATAACCTTGTAAAAGACCTCATTATTCTATCATTTATTTTAATAGTATCATCTGATGCAGAATTATAAAAAGGTGTCCTGTTATCAACAATAATTAACGGACGTTTTTTTTGAGGTAAGAACATAAGTAGTAAGCTAAACCAGATGGTATACAGGTTTAAAATGACTATATCGGGATTGAATTTATGATAACTTATTATGAATTTTAAAAAACCATTTATCCAAAAACTTAAACTTCGAAAAAACTTTATCCTTATAATAGGAATACTTATATACTTTCCTGTGAATATCTCCTCATTATTCTGCTTACCTGCTATTGCAATCTCAACGTAATGTCCCAAGTTTTTAATTTCTTTGCACATCTCTCTCCATGTGGTTATATGTAATTTATCTATATCAAATTGTAGTCTAGGAAACCATAATATCTTCATATTGAAATCTCAAAATTGTGTTGGTTCTCTGTAAATTGGAATTTTTAAATCAAAAGTAAGTTATTAAAGCTGCGGTTTTACCCCAAACCCATAGGGTTTTGTAAGCATAAGAGGAGCGCTGGTTCGTCATAATTTGGTGAAAAAGAGGATAGTTTTATATCCACGGTCCGTCGCTCTGATGGGCGATACAACCACTTTCACCCTGTAATCGTTTCGTGTTGTAATACACGACAAATTCCCCCACAATTCGCCAGATGTCTTGCAGGTTTACCGGCTAATTACTTAACAGGATAACGATGATTTTTGCTTTAATTTCTCCGTAACCAGCGCGTTAAGTCCTTATCTATCAAGTCCTGTAATTTTGTAATGTCTTCTTTATATATTTCTTTAAGAATCTTCCTTTGTGAGTTTTCCAAATTGGATTTGTAGGCGAATTTTCCCAAAATATTATTTTTTATTTTTGTTCGAGTTTCTATGGGTAGAAATGTCTTAACTACCTTTTTAATCAAATTTGGTTTATAAATAAGTTTTCGCAAAAATTTACCGGAATTTCCTGAAACATTGTATTTAAGATCCGTGTTTGGCTTAAAGAAAGTATCTACTTCCAGGAATCTGTATAAGTCTTGAGCAAGCAGTGCGGAACGTTCCTCTAAATCGTCAAAAAGATATATCTTTACTTGGCCGAAAGTATCTTTATATGATTTTATTTGGTTATAATAAAAACCATAATCAATAATGTTCCAAAGATCTGAACATTGCTTTATATTCCATTTCTCTATTTCTTCTTCAAAAGATGAATTGCATGACCCATCTCCAACACTATTCAAATAATGGGAAAATGCCCTCTCTGATGGATCACGGATAATTATAATAATTTTTAACTCTTTCCAATTGGGATGGTATTTTTTAATGTTCTTTATTGTCTCCTCATATAAGTATAAATATACTGTTGAAGCTTCTCCAACTACTTGTTCATTTGTTGCGCCTCTAAATAAATTTACATATTTCATAAAATCAGTTACTGTATCACCCTTACCACTAAAATTATGGACTTCTTCCTTATATATGTCTGCAAAAGAGAAAAACCACGGTTCTTTATTTTCTGACATATATATCTGAGGATGTTGTTTTAAATATTGGTAAAGAGAGGTTGTTCCGCTTTTTGCAGCACCCACTAGTAAAAAATCTGGTAAATTTATTTCTCCCTCTTTAATCCTAACCTGCAATTATCAACTCCTTTTCTGCAAAACACCAAGAAACGATATGATTATCGACTGTGAATTATTCTTATAGCATGTCTTTTCTTCCAAAATATTATCTGCAAATATAAGACCTGCTAAGGATGAGAATATAATATTTGTAATTAACCTTTCATATTAGTTAAGTAAAAATACTCATTATTAACTAGAGCGTTAAAGCTGCAACCAAATCCACCTTTAATAAATTTGGGTATGAGGGTGGTTGTTAAAAAACTTACAAAAAAAGAAGTTTTTTACACAGTTATACTTACTATAAGCGAAAAAAATACTGCGATAAAAACCTGAGCAAGACCCTTTAAAAATTCTAATTAAATTTGAGGGCAAAAATATATTTTTTGGGAATTTTCACGAACAATTAACCCGTTATATATCCCAAGCAATCCCCAAAATATATGGCTGTACCCAAGTGCGTTATCAGTTATACCAAATACCATAAAACCAACAAGCATAAGCAATGCCGCCTTTGCAAAATCGTTTTCTTTAAGATTTTTTACTGCAAAAACAATCATCGTAAATAATAAGATTACATAGCCTATACCTCCGAAAATCCCCGTTTCGGCAAACATTCGCATATAATCCCCATGTGCAGCAATATTTGTATCGAATTCTAAGGCAGATAACGCAAAAAATGTCCCAATCCCACTACCGAAGATAGGATGATCTTTGAAGATACTCAGCGCATATTGAAATTTCTCCAACCTTCCTAATGCAGAGCTATCAACGGTTGACGCACGAGAAATAATCTGGTTCGATATAAACACAAAGATTATCCCTAACGGCAAAGCAAATCTCAGTATTTTTTTATATTTGAACAAGAAGAAAAAGAGGATTAATTGGATAGCAACGGCGGCCCAAGTAATTCTGGTAAAAGTGAGAAGTATATTTAATAAAAATAAAAACGGGAGAAGGCGATAAAGATATTTGCCGTCTCTCTTTCTCATGAAAAAATAGAGGTACAGTGGTAAAAACATTAACAGGGCAAATGAATAGCCAGGCGCGTGCGGAAAGCTGGTTCGTATTCTTTCAAAACTTTGGATAACTTGAGAATCCAGATAAATCAGATTAGTTATCGAACGTCCATAAAAGACATTATACCCAGTTATGTACTCAACAATCCCACAGATTAACAATGCGATAAAGATAGCCGTTATGAATTTGAATATCTTTTTTTCAATATTTTTGTTGTTGACAACAACAAAGTAGGTCAATAAATAAAAGGAAAATGCTGCAAGTACCCTGGTTAAACCCCTGACAGATGCCGACAAGCTCACTGAAAAAGGCGTCGTTAACACTAAATAGAGTGAAAATAAAAGTATCGGATATATGATGCTTTTATTCCAATACTCCCTTTTTACCTGAAGAAAATCTTTTAACCTTATATAAAAAAACAAAATCATCATTATATTGAGAATCCCCAGCAAATTAATGCTTTGGCTTCCCGATAATGAAATACTCAATCTATCTGCAAACCCTGCAAAAGCCAGATAGACAAAGAAATAAATATTTATAACTGCCAGTTCACTCCTAGAGACAAAGACGATGGTTATCGTCATTAACAAAAAGACAACCGCTAGTTTTACATCATATAATAAAGAAACTGCAAACAGAGTTGAAAGCAGCGCTACCGCAAATATGTTTTTTCCCATTTCTTGTAACTTCTCAATAAATTGTGGTAGTTAGTAGTAAAAAAATAAACCTGGCTGCCTTTGGCAGCGATTTTATTATGTTTGGGTAAGTTATAGCCAAACAAATCCAATTTTAGAAATTCAGGGTAACGCAGCATGTAATACACACCCCGTCAGCTACGCTGCCACCCCTCTTTTTAGAGGGGAAAGATGGAAGTCCACTCTATCAAGATGGGCTTTAGGGATGTGTAAATACTCGAAAACAATAATTGCTTGTCTATATTAGTTCTTCAGGGATTATTGTTTGTTTTTAAAAGACTGATGATCCCTTCTGTAAATCCTTGTAATTGCTTACACTTTTCCTTATTTCCATTACATAAGAATTCTATACCATATATTATCCATAACCCTGACAATGAATAAAAAAATACGATATTGGATATCATTGTTTTCTTAGCATGTTTTTTATAAACGTAATAGAAGTTCTTTACCTCCATTACCTTTTTAGGTCGAATATTCATGCGATTTGATTTGCTACAATTGTGATAGAGTTTAGCCTCCGGGATCATTTTTAAAACCGCTTCCCGTGATATCCTATAGGACAGTTCTGCATCTTCCCGAAAGCTATAGCCGATAAACCATTCATCAAATTTATCATTCTTCAAATATTCGCTCCTGAAATTCATATTACAACCTAAGAGCATCTCCACTTGCACTGGCCTATCAATTGCTATTCCTATTATGGGATACCCAAAACCGGAAACGGTCATCTTCCCATCATAATTATTGAGCAAAAATATTTTTAGCATTGCCCTTCGAAGTTTCCATTTCCACCCTTGCAGTTCACGTTCAATCATTACGTTTCCACCAACTCCGCCTAATTTTTCATCATTATTAAAATAACGAAGTACCTGTTCATAATAGTCCTCAAACAAAACGACATCGTCATCTAAAAAGCTAACAATTTCCCCTATCGCGATATTTATGCCCTTATTTCTTGCAGCAACCAAACTTTTTTCCGCCTGATAGATATATATAACTTCTATTTTATTAGATTTGGTTAGAAATTGTTTCCGGCAATCTTCTATGTACTTTTTTGTGTCACCGGTATCGCTCTGGTCAACAATAATTACTTCTAATGGTAATACGGTCTGCATCAAAATTGAGTCAATAAGTTTTGCTAAGTCATTTTGCCGATTACACGTCGCAACGATAATGGAATAATTCATACTTGTTATTTAGGTAATTAGTTACCTTTCCTGTATTGAATAAGTCCCTTGAAGTACCCTAATTTTGAAACCCTATCAAGATATAAAAAGTATATCATCTTGCTTCTGCACAATAAGAATGCGGGAAAAAGGATGGTTTTCCCCACGTATTTTCGAGATATTTTCAGATATAAGATTAATTTATTATTTGATTCTTTTCTTGTCAGAAATTTATTATCGTATTTCGCATTCAGTAAACAAGCGCCATACGCATGCCTTTTGCTTTGCAGATATAATCCTTTTGTGCTTGCTCTATGATGATGATATACAATACAATCAGCGGCATACATTAATTTCATCTTGCCGTGGATTTGCATCCTCCATGCAAAATCTGCATCACCTCCGGAAACCCAATGTGTTTCAAAAAGGCCTATTTTATCGAATACAATCTTTTTGTAGCATACATTTGCAGTTACGGCGAATGGATAATATGGATGGTTGAAATATCTTGATTGGTCTAATGCCTTTGTAAATAATTGATATTCTTCCACCAATGTTTTTGGTTCTCCACCTCGAATCTCCCCTGCTACACCCCCAACATCTTCTGCAGCAAAATACTTTATTGCATTACACAACCAATATTTATTTACTACACAGTCGCTATCAGTAAATGCCAGTATCTCACCTTCGGCATTTTTAACCCCTAAATTTCTTGCTGCATAAGAACCCTTCACTTCTTTTTCTATTAATAATTTAACCGGAAATGCCTTAATACTTTGTAATGAGTTATCCGTGGAACCATTATCTACTATAATAATTTCCAGTTTTTCTTTAGGATAATTTAGATCCAGCAAAGACCGTATACATTCCGAGATCCTGGAGGCATCGTTATAATTTGGTACGATTATTGAAATTTTTGGCATCATGAATTAACCCCTTTGAGCATGTATATTTTATTATCTCCTGAATCCTGCACTAAATTTTGATACTATTTTATAAACCCTTATTAATAAAGGTTTAGAGAGAATTTTGTTGGTCTTAATATTTAACCCATTAGTACCTTATCAGTAATTTCTTTGCACACTTCCATTCGTCAGTGCGTGCTTTTTGGCAAAATATTTAATGGCGAATCCGAAATGCTAAATTTCAATCCTACCCCTTACCCCTCTCCAAATCTAATCTTTACCCACAAATTTCAAGAGCACCGTAGTTGTACGGCCAATTGAGCTGAAGGCTAAGTGGTGTAAAGTTCGTAAGCAACTTCAATATCAGCCAAACGTGACATGCCTCGCCAAAGTACT
>NZ_CAADGZ010000122.1:0-10203 GCF_900696675.1 uncultured Candidatus Kuenenia sp.
AGAGGGGACTTGCCTAATTCCCCTCTTGGGAGGGGATTAAGGGGTGGGTTTGTTTGTTAACTAAAAATATTGAAATTCCTATACTTGTACATAGCGCAGCAAAGCTGTGACCAAAATGTAGAGGATTTAACCACGAAGAACCTAGTACATCGTTTCGTTAAAATGTGTACATTGATACCGTCATTGCGAGCGACAGCGAAACAATCTTAAGTCTTTTGGAAACAAGAGATTGCTTCGTCGCTCCACTCCTCGCAATGATATTTTTTTACGTACACATTTTAACGAAACGATGTACTAGTGCGGCACAAAGAAAAACTTACAAAAAAAGAAGTTTTTACAAGGTAATACTCTAAGGAGATGTTTTGGGCGTAAAATATTTGAGATTTATACTATTATTGGTCTTTTTTTCTGCCGCATATCGATATCCCTGTGGGTTGTCTGAAGAAATAGATGTTGATAATTATGAAATGAAGGGGCTTTCTGCCGCATCAGAATTTAATATTATGGATGAGCTTTCGTTGTTATATAACGATATTCATATTGGGCCTGTCGGTATAAAGCCCTCATATCAGGTAAATGAAATATATGATGACAATGTATATGATGCGGCAGAGGAAGAGGTTTCTGATCTTTATACCTTGCATCGGCCATCATTATTGATTGCAGCACCTTTTTCAGATTACTTGCTTTCACATTTCAAATATGATGTCGAGATTTATGATTACGAGCATGAACAGGAAAGGGATCGCGTGAATCAATCGTGGGAAGGCTCGCTTGGATTTTATTTCGCAAATGATTTTTCGTTTATTCTCAGTGACCGGTTTAGAAAACATGTGATTCCGCCTGGTGTTCAAAGAAGGTCCTTCGGCGATATTGATGACCTGGACATCCCTTTTGAAGATCAGGGGCCGAATGTTTTCGTTGGGAGAAGAGACCTTACCACAAATATTGCTTCCTTTGAAATGGATTTTCCTGATTTCTTTCCTAACGTTGATTTTCTGATACGTTATAATAACCAGGATGTGAGTTATCAAAAAGACGAATTTAAGAGTGACGACTATAATCTTGATACTCTGGGCGCAATCATAGAATATAATTATCCTTTCTTGCCTATTAAGGTGTCTTCGGGGTTCGTTTACTCCATTCAACAATATGATGCTGATACCTCTAAGAACAACGATAATTATAAAAACGACATACCGTTAAACATTTCCTGGACGATTAATCAGAAAAATGAAATATATTTAAATACGAACTACAGAACTTCAAAATATAAAAAGCATAGTAACATAGAAAATTTTGAAGGATGGGATGTTGTGCTGGGAGATCGCTATCTCATTAATCCCGTTTCATCGATTGAAATTTATGGTGAGAGGAGTCTGAAAGAACAACGGCAGGCAAATAATAATTCTTATTTTTACACAAAAGTCGGTATAAAATATATTAACCAACATGACCGTATTGATGGATACCTTGATGTGTATTATTGGAACATGAGATTTGCAGAATCGACTGGTACGTCGGGTGTGGTTGAAGATGTTGACAGTTTTCATGTGCATTTAAATGTTAAATATCGCCCTCAAAAATGGTGGTTTGCAGAGTTTGATTATTCATATGCGAACAGAGATAATACTTTTGATTCCGGCGATTTATTGAAAAATGCGGTATCTCTTGGCCTGGGATTGACCTTTTAGTTTTTATGAAGTGAGATTTTTGTAAAAATACAACCAGCAGTATCATTCCCGATGCTTAATTGAGACATCTAAAATACATACCTTTTATCCATTCCACAAAAGTAACGGTCACAGAAAACAGCCACCTCCGCCATCCAAGCCCTTTCCACCAATAATCCTCCTATTTATACGCAAATATTGCGTCCCAATACAATGAAAAAGGTGACTTCATTTTTCACATTTTCTCTTTGCCTGTATAATCCCTCAAATCACAATGCTTTCGAGCTGTGTTTGATTTTCTGCAAATTTTGCAAAAAAAACAAATATACAATGGTTTATCCTTTCGTTGTTTGACAGGTTTACCATAATCTGAAAAAAATATTATTCCTAAAGTATTGTTAGGCAATTAATTACAATAAATCTGAAATTATTAGATCATATTGGCATATCAATTGATTATTTCAACAACGTGCAGACCCTTGCCAAGCGCATGGAGTTTAATAAACAGCTTTTTTGTGAGCTAATCCCAATAACATTATTTATAAGGAAACAATACATGTTTAAAGCAGGAATAACATTATTTGCATTAATAGTGTGTGTAATAATGAATAATAGTTTTATTTCATCGGCCTTTGCCGCGAGTCCTCCAGTGCCAGCTTTTGGCACGGCGACGGTAGATGGTGATGAAAGTGAATGGAATCTGGCAGAAGATGGGAGCGGCGATTTTTTTGCCAATATGTGGAGAGCGGGTAGATCTGATAAGAAAAATCCTTCCATCGATGCAAAGCTTTATCTTCGTTATGATTGTACAAATGAAATTCTGTATGCTTTGGTATTAGGTGTGACTGGGAAAGTGTTGGCATCGCCGGATGACAATTTTATAAAGTCAGGGAAATCCACCAAACTTGTTGATGGTGATGATAACAATGATGGCACACCACCGGATTTTGCGTGGATAGGACTTAACAGCGGAAAAGCTGAGGGATGGGAAGCTGCAGTGTCTCTTTCAGAAGGTACATATGACAATTTAAATATACATGCTCAGGTATCTGTAAACGGCAAAAAACAAACTGCCGCAGTTGATGACAGTGCGATAGATTTGGAGGTTCTTTGTGAAACTACCGCAGTAGAGCTTACCTCTTTTACGGCTACCGCATTTGAAGAAGAAATCATGCTGGAATGGGAAACTGTCACTGAAATATACAACGCAGGCTTCAACATTCACCGCGCAAAGCAGAGGGGAGGTCCGTACACCAGAATTAATGATGAATTAATCGAAGCATCTGGCGATGCGGTCTATGGTGCAAGCTACAGCTATTTAGACATCCTTGATCGCAGTGGCAGATACTTTTACACATTGGAAGATATTGATACAAATGGCAAGAGCACCATGCATGGGCCAATTAAGGTGCGGGTAATAGTGTCGGAGTAAAACGTGGAAAACATTGTAAGGAATAGTTTTTTTCCAGAGAGAGCGCTATCTCTTCTGGGAAGTGTAGAAGTTAAGATACCATTAAATCATGAACATCAGACACATTTTTGAAAGGAGGTTGCACATGAATGTACAAAATGGACCCGTGTTGACGTATGAGCCGCCAAAGATTGAAACTTATACAGATGAAGAACTGCTTGAGAAATTAGGCGCTGCCCATACTGGTTATGTAAATGGCTGCAATATTCTTGGATAGCATAGTAGGTGGATATGGCATCCTGGTAACTGCCCATACCGGTTACATAAATGGTTATACTCAAGAAGCGCATAACAGGTGGATAGGGCATCCTGGTAACTGCCCATGCCGGTTACATGAATGGTTATACTCAAGAAGCTCATAAAATGTGAATTTTAAATTGATATCTGAGTGGCACGGACAAACTTTGTTTGTCCGTGTTGAACTTGTACGACATTTTCTATAAACCCCGTTAGAAAATCCGGAAGAGGCATTGTTCTCACGAACGAGGCTTTCCTTCTCACGGGTGGGGTAGGGAAATCACAAATTGTGAGCATCTTGAGTATACAATATTTTTGCATCAATTTCGTCTTTTGAAAAATTAAAAACACTCGTTTCCATGCCGGAGTTTGAGAACAAGAGCAATTGCATAAACTGTCCCCCGCTGGCGGGGGTGTAGGGGGTGGAATTGAGGAGCGGGTATGCTGAATGACTGCTGAACTGCATGATTTTGCTTTTATGGTTTTTCAAGACTCTAAAATGTTACCTTTTTTTTAATATATAAATACCCCATGGGATTATTACAAAAACCGTATCTTCTTAACAAAGTAACGCTCTATTTCTTTGATTTGGTGGTAACAATCAAATCTGATTCCCTTGAATTTGTTGACCTTTTTACAAAGATGTATAGTCGGTTTCTGAAGAATGAATTTCCCTCTCTTCCTGCATCGCAGATAGAATTCTCTTTAATTACATATCCTGGTAACATTTTTGGCAAGCCGGTATTAATGTGCAATGATGAGATATGGCCGCTTAATGATCCTAAATTATTAGACGGATTTGCTTATGAATGCATACTCATGTCAATTATTACCCGCATAAAAAGCCATTTTTTAATACATGCCGGTGTAGTTTCCTTCGATAACCACGGCGTGCTTATCGTGGCAGATGGCGGGTATGGCAAGACTACCTTAGTACTAACACTTCTGAAGAGAGGGTTTAAATTTCTTTCTGATGAAATGGCTGCCCTGGGGAGACACGACCATTTAGTGTACCCGTTTCCCCGAAGCCTGCGGGTTCGAAAGGATACGTTATCATTGGTTGGATTTCCGGACAATGCTATCGGCGGAGAGGAATGGCTGGATAAACTGCTTTTGGATATCGATCAAATACTGCCGGGCAGTTCTGGCACGAAAGTGCCCGTTGAGTATATTTTCTTTTTGCAGAATGAGAAGGGAATTACTAAAAACAACGAACAGGACTTAACCATTCTAGTTGATCAAATGAATGATGAAGTGTTGCGTCTCATAGAAAACATTGCCGGGGTACGGAATATGTACGTTGATGTAAATGGTAGTTTTCCGGCACTCAGACTACGTGCGGACAAGGCAAATAAAATTCTTTCTAAAATAGAGACAATATGCGCCATGCACAAAATACTTGTGCTAGACGTCCTCAAGGGAACAGAAGGACACGCTTCGTTCAACGGCAATGCAAGACTTCTTCCCATACCCGTTAGCCAGGCAGCTCTTGCGCTTCTGGGGAATTACCAGGGCAGTTATAAATCAAAAATATTGCTGGACGAATTTAAAGGCAGTTCGATTCGATTGTTCATGGAATTATCAAATATTATCGCAAAAGCACGATGCTACCACTTAACTGCCGGTCGCTTACAAGATATGGCGGATATAGTATGCGCCGAAGTGTGTACATAGTCCTTGAGGGGGAGAAAGATGATAAGAAGATGGATAGTAAAAATATTTTTCGTACGCCGCAACCGTTCTTATTATTCACTGTGCATGGTCATTGCACCTCTAGTCGCCATACTATCCTTCCTGATGCTGTGGTATACAGGATTGTGCAACGCCTCTGTTACATTATTGCCATCAGACAGCCGGTCAATTGAACTTGAATTTACTATAGACGGCTTTCATACCGAAACATTACAACATGAGGGAAAAACATATCAGCGTATTTGTATACAAGACACCATACAAAGCGCCATGCCTGGGGAACCACAATTGCCACAGTGCGGAACAATGGTTGGTTTGCCGGTCATTCATGGCGTCTCTCTTGATATTTTAGATGCACAATACGAAACCTTGCAGGGATACAATATATATCCTGCCCCTAAATCCGGGATAGAAGGGGAAAACCAGGATACATTCCCCTCCGGCAGTATAAAGCAGACGTTCTTTGAAAATCAGCATATATATACCTCTAACGCCTTCTTTCCAGACACACCGGTAAAAATGGGCAATAAAGGATACCTGCGCGATCAACCGGTCGCACAAGTACATTTCACGCCTGTTCAGTTCAATCCCGTCACTGGCGAGGTACGCATTTACCGAAAGATTGTCGCCCGTGTTTCATGGAAAGAGGGTCACCTTTCTCCTGAAAAAAAAACTTCAATGGCAAGTCCTTTTTTTGAAAATCTTCTTAAAAAGAAAATCATAAATTACCACAATATAAAACGCCCTGTGATTGCGGAGAATTCATACCGTACCCCCGTTCAAAGAAAAATGGACAGTTCCGGCGCTGAGGTTTCCCCCAGGCTTAAAATAACCGTGAAAGAAGAAGGCATGTATACATTAACTTACAATGATCTTATCGATGCCGGATTTGATGTGGACGCAATAGATCCCCGCACTTTGACTATGACAAATAAGGGAGAGGACGTTGCCATATTTATTGAAGGTGAAGAGGATGGTGTATTTAATACTTCGGATACTATCGTTTTTTATGGCGAAGAATATACCGATATCTATACCGATAAAAATGTTTACTGGCTAACCGCCGGCGCTGCCAGTGGCGTCCGTATGAATACCCACGACGGCGCCACTTCGGGCAACGCTATTGTTCCTGATTACTTTCCAGCAACGATCCATGTTGAAGAAAATACATATTACTGGCAAACAATGCCGGAGGGTGAAGGACAGGATCATTATTTCTGGGGCGGCAAACTGACTGCACCGCAAACAAAAGAGCTTACCCTGAATATAAAAAATATCCTTTCGGGTCCAGAGACCGCTGCTATACGGGTGCAATTAAAGGGATATACGGACGTCAGCAAGAGTGACCCGGATCACCATACAAAGATATATATAAATGATAAAGAGATAGACGATCAATACTGGAATGGGCAAATAGTCTTCGATCATGAAGCAACCGTATCCCATGAGTATTTAAACAATGGGGAAAATACCATTACGGTAGAAACAGTGGGTGATACAGGGGCTTCGGTTGATCAATTGCTGATCAACTGGGCAGAGATAGACTACCTTGATACGTATGTTGCAGAAAATGATGAGCTATTTTTCCGTGCGCCTTCTGAAGGCGTCTATCAATTTGAAGTATCCTCCTTCACCGGCAGTGATATGGAGGCATTTGACATTACAGACCACAACGCAGTTGTGCGCGTAATTAACACAAATATTGTAAACGACAACAAAAGATATACATTACAATTCGAAGGGGTTGCCCAATCTGATACAAGATTTCTGGCATTGACATTAGCGCAATATAAAACTCCCTTTGCAATTGAAAAGGATGAAACATCATCATGGAAATCATCCGATAAGGGAGCGGACTATATTATTATCACGCATGAAGATTTTTATGATAATGCGCTTGCATTGGCCAGCCATCGCATCGATGATGGTTTAAGAGTGGTTACGGTGAAGGTTGGCGATATTTATGATGAATTTAATGACGGTATTTTTTCCCCGCAGGCAATACGGGATTTCCTGTCTTACACGTATAACAATTGGCAGGAACCCGCCCCTGCATACGTTGTATTAATAGGAGACGCGTATCAGGATTACAACGATAACTTAGCATCAGGCACGATAAATTACGTCCCTTCCCAGATTATAGAAACTGACGAATTGGGAGAGACGCCTTCGGATAACTGGTTTGTACTTGTAAGTGGCAATGATATCCTCCCTGACATGCATATCGGACGGCTCTGTGCGCAAACAATCGAACAGGCGGAAGATATTATTAATAAGGTAATACTCTATGACCAGCATCCGTCTGATGAAGATTGGGCAAAAAACGTCTTACTCGTAGCGGATGACGATCAATCTTCTTTTGAAAGTCTTTCGGAAGAAATCATCGAATTATTACCTGATAACTATACCGCAAAAAGGGTTTATGTAGGCGATTATACTGCAAGCGATGATATAGCATCTAACATAACCCGGAATATAAATGACGGTTGTTTTATGGTGAATTACACGGGACACGGGGCTGTAAATATGTGGGGACTGAATGAAAGCACATCTATTTATACCACAGATGACATTGCGTTGCTGGACAATTGGTATAAACTGCCTGTTGTCACGGTTGCAAACTGCCTTAACGGATTTTTTACGGGGAAAAGCACACAGGTTTCAGTTGCTGAAGAATTTCAGAGATTACAGGATAAAGGGGCAATCGCCGTATGGGCGGCAACCGCCCTGAGCTATACATCGGGACACAGATTACTTATGCTTTCTTTTTATGAATCGGTCTTTACCGGTTCTTCATATGGTTTAGGCGAGATCAGCACAGAAGCAAAACTGGATGCTTACTCCCAGAGTAGTTATTGGAGTGAATTGGTAGAGACTTTTGTGTTGTTTGGGGATCCAGCAACACGGTTGCATGTTGTTGCTGACGACGGAATACCCGTTACGCCTACTCCTTTACCACAGGAATGTACAATAAGTGCTATTGAAGCAGAACCTAAAAAATTAGTGCTTAAGAAAGGAGAAGAAGGGGAAGTCCTCATAACAATAACATGCGAAACCAATGGCAATACGGAGGGTTTTGAGATAAAGGCAAACATAAAAAAGGGAAAGAAAATTGCAAAAATTGCAAACAAAACTGCTGTAACTGATGTAAATGGACAAGCATCTTTTATTATTACCGCAAAGAAAAAGGGAAAGGCGGTTGTGGTATTCAGTGTGAATAATATTACCGAAAAAATAAGGGTAAAAATAAAGTAATAAATGTAGAGACGCATTGCATGCGTCCGGAAACTGCTGCGCATAAAGAAAATGTTGACACCACAGAGAGACGCATGCAATGCACCTCTACAAAAATCAGGAACAGCATAAAACGTGGGGCCCAGGTTGCAAACCAATGTCATTAAGTTAAGCGACCGGCCGCAAAAGTCCCCCTTAATAAAGGGGGATACAGGCTTGAGGTCATTAGTCAACTGCCGACTGCCGACTGTAGATTGCCGACGGCAGAAGGGACCATTAGATATGTTGCCAAAAAAATGCAAAGAAATTCCTGATAAGGTTCCAGTATGATGCAAAAAGAAAATCATAACAATATTTCAGGTGAAGTGCTGCATGCTATCGTCAATGTATGGGATCAAACCAATGAAATGTTTACTATCCCCATTGTTGGCAGGAGTATGTATCCGCTCATAAGGGAAGGGGACAATGTCCTGGTTGAGTGTGGCTATTCACAGATACGGCGTGGCGATATTATTGCCTTCAGATCGGAGAACAAGCTTATTGTACACAGGGTATTAACTATCTCAGAAAAGGGTACGGGTTTTTCCTTCATTACAAAAGGAGACAATGTACCGCATGCTGATCCGGTAGTGAGTCATCGTGAAATAATAGGCAAGGTATCCGCAATTAAACGAGGGGAAAAGATGCTCTCTCTTGACACTTTCGCCGGCAGATCAACAGGATGGTTGATCGTAAGGAGTACCCCTGTTGTTCGCGTGTTGTGTGGATTTCAAAGAAACATATTCACAGGAAATAAACAGGATCGTAATAAAACAGTTGTGAATCGTGGCACACGTTTTCTCTTTTTACTGTTCCGTAAAGTGATATTTTTTTTTATGCATAGGGAAAGTGCCAGAAAATAAGAGCATTTTTATAAATCGACGCCTTATTTAATAGTGTAGGAATTTTCGTTTTTTTAATGCATGCTTGCGGACAAGTGTTTTTGTAACATATTTAATTGCAAGCGAATATTATAGACGCCACAAGTAGCGGCAAGGCGTGCCTTGCCGCTACTTGGGAATGAGCGTTTTGCTTTTTCAAAAAACTAAAGTATTATAACAGAGTATTTCCTTTATAATTCTTCCAACATGCCTTTTTCTGATAGGGCTGTCAGCGTATTTACTATATCGTTGCAAATGTTTGTATTGTCGGGTATTGAAAACGTTTCTCTTAATTGATGTTCCATATCCCCTATGGTATGCTCGCCATCACAAAGTTCCCATATAATTCTTGCCGTAGTATTGAGTACATGAATCGTTTTTTCATCAACATTACGAAGGACTACTTCTTTGCCAATATCCTGTATTATCACACCTTTCTGTTTCTTCTTTGGTTTTGAAAAATTCATTTTTCTGTCTTCACTTTAATCGGTGCGGTTATAAGAAATAAAATAATGGCGTAATTTTAATGCAAAACAATAGTTAATTCAAGTGCTTCCAAAAAATGGAAACAGTGAGGGGCAGAGGGGCAATGATCCGGATTAAAACTATGTCCCCCGCTGGCGGGAGCGTGGGGGGATCTGTTTTCTCCATCGATTCAACTACTCCCTTTATTACGAAAACAAATTTACACCTCTTTCCCATGCTCCGCAGACTGGGACAAATGGACAATTTTCGCAACTATTCAGCGTAATCTATTAAACTAGCGAACCACAACTCGTTCCCAAACCTTGTACTGAACATAGTGAAGTATCTGATTGGGTATGTAATGGCAATGGAAACTACATTCGTGGGTTCACTCATTAGAAGGCTTTTGTCAAGGACAAAATATCTCCGGTCGCAAAAATATCTACATTTTCACGTTTTGAATACCCCTCCAAGTACGGAATCGCTCTTACTGCTGTTTACGAAAATGACT
>NZ_CAADGZ010000123.1:0-10177 GCF_900696675.1 uncultured Candidatus Kuenenia sp.
ATAATTCCATCAACTTATTCATAAGTAGTGTCCTCCAAATTGTCTGATTACTATTTACGAGGATACTACTATACTTTATAATAAACTAAAAATCACCTTTTTGGTTGCGGCCAAAGGCCGCGCTAGGTTCTCTATGGCTTGTTTTTCCTCTTTTTCCTTTAAATATTCTGATCAATCGTCTATCTCTTTTCCCAGATAACAATCTTGAGACAAAATAGGATTTGCCTCATTATTCACATAACTGCCCGCAAATGTCTTCAAGAGTAAGACCTTCCCTGCCAGAGGTGTCCTTTCAATTTTCTTTTCTGATTGAAATACTGTGAGTATCTCATATGTAGTGTATTAAATGTGCGTGCAAGTAAATCCTCTTTCTCAGGTACACAAACAAAATGAACATGATTAGTCATAAGACAATATGCCCAAATTTTTAAGGGGTATTTTGTACTGTATTCCTGTAGCCATTGAAGATATTGCCTGAAATCTGATTCATCTTCAAAAACCGGCTGTTGATAGTTTCCCTCTTTGAGTTACATGATGTGGATAACCGGCGGCTACGGTGCTTGCAATTCGTGGCATAAAATAAACACATAACCATTTTACCCTGACTTGGTAATGATAAATAGTCGCTGTCCCTATTTTCATCGATAAACGGGCTTCCGGATTTGGAAAACCAAAGCCAAAACAGGATGAAACCATGAAGTTTTTGTGAATTTTATAAAAAGAAAGGATTGGTGTTGATATTAAGAATCTATGCCTTGACTTAGTAACAGGGAACGTTAGTTCCACATGTAATAAAGCTAAATACCTTCTTTAAGGCCGTCAAGCTTCCGAAGTATTTCATTTAATGTCTCCCCGCATTTGGCATAATTATTAATTATATCATCTATTAATGACTTATACACCATCTTTATACTTTCAGGCGCTTTATCAAGTTGCCCCGAAACACTTTTCAGGCTCAATGTGCTCAGATCCTTGCCCTCCATGCTATTACGGTAATAAATAAGCTGGCCTACCACACTTGATAGATCAGAAAGCAAAAAGGCGAGTTCACGCATAGATGCATGTATCTCCGTGGGGAGTTCATTAAGTGTTTTTATGAACTCTTCTTTTGATATGACCTCCGCCTTTACATCGGTAATGGCTATTGTAGACGCCAGCCTTCTTTTTTCCTCTAAACAAGAGAGTTTCCCGATAACCGCTCCTTTTCCCAGTTTCAATATAGGAACTTCCCTGCCGTTTATATTTTTTAGTAACTGTGCTTCTCCCTCCAGGATTCTGTACACATAGTAGGTAAAATGGCCCTCTTGTGCTATTGGTTCGCCTTTTTTAAAGACAGTTGTATCCATGGTATGCCTCGCTTTCTTTGTAAGTGTGTTAGTAAAAAAACAGACTGTATAGAATGGTCTCTCTCAGACCCCTTGCACAAATAGCGTTGGCAATGATAGCGTAACAGTTTTTAAAACGCAAATATTTTCCTTAATTACCAATATGAGTATTTGCGCCTGCTTGCTGTATGCTTCCCATATCTTTAAGAGATATTTCATCAACTGCAGACATGGACATGGTACGGCACAACTCTTATGCCCGAACAAAAGGGTTATCCGGAGTTTTTTGAGTTCTTCGTAGATATATGAGTTAATATCCGGGGTTAAAGGGATAAGTCCGGTTTTTTAAAATTTCCGGGTAGGAACGTCTCCGTTAATATAAGAGGATGCATCTTTTAAATCCCAGTAACACACGCAAATGGGTTAACACAAACGGCCCGTTTGGAAGACTGACAATATTCGCGTGGGAAGAAGTATTTTTCATCATGAGTTAATCTTCAGCAATCCTTTGAGGTGGGCTTCGATACATAAGGGTAAACCGGATAAATGATATCCTCCCTCCAAACAGGATAAAAGCTTACCGCCGCAATGTTTTTCCGCCGCTTCCACAACGATTTCAGTTAATGTATAAAAATGCTCTGTCTCAAGGTTTAAACCGCCAATGGGGTCTTTTTTGTATGCATCGAAACCTGAAGATAAAATGATGAATTCCGGCGCAAATCTGTTTACGCTGCCTTCTATTACCCCGGAAAACAATTCAATGTACTTTTGGGGGTGAGTATCCATAGACAATGGTATATTGATATTGAACCCTTTTCCATTTCCCTCGCCTGTTTCATCTTCTGCCCCAGTCCCGGGATAGAATGGATAGCGGTGCATTGAAAAGTACATTACCGTAGGGTCAACATAAAATGCATCCTGCGTGCCATTTCCATGATGAACATCCCAGTCGATTATAAGAATCCTTTTCTGTTGGTAATTTTTCTGCAGGTATCTTGCCGCAATGGCAACATTGTTAAAAAGGCAGAATCCCATACCCCTGTCAGGGGTCGCATGGTGTCCGGGTGGGCGAACAAGGCAAAAAGCATTTTTTGCCTCTCCTTTCATAATTAAATCTATCGCGGTGAGGGCTGCTCCTGCGGAATATAATGCGACATTGTATGAATGGCCGGACACGGCAGTATCACCATCTAACCAGCCGCCGCCGGAATCAGCAATTTGTTGAATGGTACTGATATACGTTTTTGGATGGATAAAGCCTATTTCTTCAGGTAACGCCGCACGGGGCTTTTCTATCGTTACGTGCGCCAAAAAATTATCGGACTCCAGATATTTAATGGTATTTTCTATCCGCCTGGCATTTTCAGGGTGTCCAATACCGGTATCATGTTCCAGGTATATATTGTCATATATCAGCAGTGTCATACATTTTCAGTTTTGTAAATGGGAAAAAATATCTCTTCAGGCTTTAATGCAAAGTAATAATAAAATATGGCATGAAAAAAGTTGGTAAACCATCTTATAAAAAGCACATATCTAAAGCAAGTTTTACTTGAAATTACGATTTAAATTTGTTATTTATAGCCACTGCCTAATCCGCGCTTAATGTTTTTTAACGTGCGGTATAATTGCCCGACTAACAGAAAAAAAGGAATGTTTCATTTATACTATATAACTTATCACCTGTTTATTTGTGTGACAGTGTATAGTTTACTTGAAAATTTAATCGTAATGAAATAGTACATTGGAGGTTTTCAAAAAGAATGAGAAATTTTCTATTAAATCTATTAGAACGGTTCGAGACAACTGTACACAAATTTAATGGAAATGGAAATGGAAACGGCAATGGAAAACATCCTATTCCAGAGTTGATTAAGCATGAATTGAGTTTGGAAAATACTTACTTCAGAACAACTGCATCTACAACGCAGAAAACAGAGAACCCTTTGGATGATTCGATAGACAGGGCGCAGAGATATCTCATCAATCAGCAAAATATAACGGATGGTCACTGGGTAGGGATTTTGGAGGCAGATACCACATTGACGTCCGAATACATTATGCTGATGCATTTTCTTAATAGGGTAGATTATGAAAAACAGGGTAAGGCTGTCGCATTTCTCCTGAAACAGCAACTGACCGACGGGGGTTGGAATATTTATTATGGCGGAGCAAGTGAGATCAGCGCATCGGTAAAAGCATATTTTGCATTAAAATTAGCGGGATATTCGGAAAATGAATCATTCATGAAAAAAGCGAAAGAATGCATCCTTGGCATGGGTGGAATCATGAACGCCAATTGCTTTACCAAAATTTATCTTGCCATGTTTGGCCAGGTTGATTGGCAGGCGGTGCCTGCCGTTCCGGTAGAAATGATTTTGTTCCCCGCAGGATTTTATTTTAGTATTTATGAAATATCCTACTGGTCAAGATGTATTGTCGTTCCCCTTTCTATTGCCATCGCCAGGAAACCACATGTTACCGTAGGCGATGATTTGCTGAAGGAGTTGTATCTTGTCCCGCGTGAAGACGTCGTATATCGTATAGAAAGGGATCAGGATGGGTTTTGCTGGTACAACTTTTTTATTGATGCGGATAGTATCTTCCGCCGGTATGAGCAGCATCCCATTAAATTCATCCGGAGAATTGCGATGAAGATGGCTGAAAAATGGTTGCTTGAACATATGGAAAAATCGGGCGGATTAGGGGCTATCTGGCCGGCAATGATTAATTCGATTTTTGCCATGAAGTGCCTTGATTATCCGGATGATCACCCCGCTTTGACCGCACAGATGAAAGAGGTGGAAGCGCTGGTTATCTATGAAGGCGATATGCTTTATTTGCAACCGTGCGTATCTCCGGTATGGGACACTGCATGGTCCATTATTGCAATGAATGATTCTGGTATTCCAGGGTCTCACCCTGTTCTGCAAAAAGCAGGTAAATGGTTATTGAGCAAGGAAGTCAGGGATTTTGGTGATTGGAAATTAAAGTGTAAGGTTGAGGAACCGAGCGGGTGGTATTTTCAATATGCGAATGAATTTTATCCCGATACTGATGATACCGGCGCGGTGCTCATGGCATTGCAGAGGGTCTCTCTTCCTGAAGACATGCATAAAGAAAAAACTCTTTTACGCGCCTTACGATGGCTGCAGGCTATGCAATGCGATGACGGAGGATGGGGGGCGTTTGACCGCAACAATAATAAAACGATTTTGAATAATATACCCTTTGCCGATTTTAATGCGCTTCTTGACCCAAGCACCAGCGATGTAACAGGCAGATGTATAGAATTTTTTGGCCGTATCGGATTTAATAAGACATATTTAAATATCAAAAAAGCTGTTGAATTTCTGAAAAAAGAGCAGGATGAAGACGGTTCATGGTTTGGGCGTTGGGGTTCAAATTATATTTATGGTACATGGTCTGTGATTTCCGGGCTGATAGCGGTTGGTGAAGATATTAATAAGGCATACATTAAAAAGGCAATTGCCTGGCTGAAGAGTGCACAGAACTCGGATGGCGGCTGGGGAGAAACAATAAAATCGTATGAGGACAGTGCCTTAAAAGGAATAGGCAAAAGCACTCCTTCTCAAACAGCCTGGGCATTACTGACCCTGATTACTGCCGGCGAAATAAAATCGTCCTCCACAGAGAGAGGAATAGATTTTCTTTTGTCCACTCAAAAAGAAGACGGTAGCTGGGATGAGAGAGAATTTACGGCAACAGGTTTTCCCAAAGTCTTTTATTTGAAATACCACATGTATCGCAACTATTTTCCACTAATGGCGCTGGGAAGATATCGCCACTTTACTCATAAATTGGCAACTTCTCAATAACTTGAGGTAAACATCCCATTGATCCCTTTACTAATGGGAAGACTGTGCTCTCGGCAAATTGCAGATTGCGGCCTGTTAACAAAATTTTTTATTACCATTTTTTTAACTAAGCCCCCATTTTGCCATTTCATAAATGTCTGACAAGCGTTTTCCCCCTTCCAGCACGACCGTTGGTTCGAAACCACAATGCATCATGCAATTTTCACAGCGCGGGTCTCGTCCTTCCTGGTATTTTTCCCAATCAGTTTGTTTCATATACTCATCAAAGGTTTTATAATGTGTGTTCGTGATAAGATAACAGGGGCTTTTCCATCCTGAATAATTACGGGTAGGATTACCCCAAGGCGTACATTTCAATGTTCTTTCCCCTTTTAAAAATTTCAAATAGAGGGGCGAATTTAATATTTTGTATTTTTTTGAAATACCATAAATAAACCCAAATCGTTCTTCTATTTCCTTTTGACAAAGAAAAATTGCATTTTCATTGTGTTCGAATCCATAACCAGGAGAAACCAGCATGCCGTCAACGCCAAGCCCCTGCAAAAATGAAAATAATTCCACAATTTCTTTTTCGCTGGTATCTTTAAATATAGTAGTATTTGTACAGACTTTAAAGCCTGCTTTTTTTGCTTCCCTGATGGCGTTTGTCGCCCGGTCGAATATTCCTTTGCCTGCTATTTTGTCATGCGTTTCCGCAAGCCCGTCTATATGAACATTAATATTGAGATATTTGTGCGGTTTCAGTTTTTTTAAAGCATCAACTAATAATATTCCGTTAGTGCATAAATAAACGTGCCGTTTCTCCTTTATTATCCCGGAGATAATTTTGTCTATTTCCGGATGCATAAGCGGCTCTCCCCCTGTTATGGTAACCACCGGGGTCGGGCACTCATGAATCGCCTGCATACACTCCCCAACGCTTAACATTTCACGCATGGTATCATGGTATTCCAGAATACGGCCACATCCTTCGCAGGCAAGATTGCAGAGATGGGTTACTTCCAGCATTAATACGAGAGGAAATCTTTTTTTAAATAACAACCTGTTTTTAATCAAATATTTTGTCAAAGAAAGGCTTAAAGCCAGTGAAACCCTCATTGTTGCATGTGCTCCGTTCCATAGTAGGTTTTAAAAAGGTACGCCAGTCAGGTGAAAATTCATAAGCAAAAATGCTATATTAATCAAGGTATACTGTCAAGTTTTATTTAATGTGTGAAAACTACTTCCGTTGGCTGTTTTTATCTAAAACAATGCCGCTTTAAGAGGAAAGAAAAATATATAAATGTAGACACTATGAACTGTTTTATGCTTGGGTTTGAGAAGATTCTTCGTTCTTACTTCCGGCAATTTTAACCTCTTTTCGAATTCCTCTGGAATCAAACTCCGTAATCAGCAATATATTATTTAAACGTTGAATGCGCTATGCCAGCCTCATGATAATACTATCTTTGATTTTATCGCGGATACTCGTCCCTAATGAATCAAACATTTCTTTATTAACTTTAACCACAAGAACAGTATCATCCGCAATAATAGTAGCGGTTCTTGGGGTCTTGATGAGAATTGATATTTCTCCAAAAAAAACGCCAGAAGACCGCCCTGCAATTGTATATGAACTTGTTCCTTTAACCACCTACACTTTGCCGGAGAGTAAGATAAAAAATGCGGAATCCATGTCTCCCTCCGAACAAGGTATTCTCACTTTTGAAAAATGATAAAATGCGAATTCAGACATACCATTCTATTTTTTCCCTGCATTGATAAGTTGCTAAAGAAAAGGGGTTTTTCTATGATGTTTAACATTCTTTTTAAATCTACCTGGTTAATTATTTGCATCCATTCATTCCTTAAAATAGGGGTACTCTGTTGGCTCCAGTTCCAACTACATATTGTAGTGATTGGTCTACATCCCCTCATGGGTAGTCTTTCACGCCCCAATATACCGTATCATGGGGCTACTGGAGATAACAAAATACCTCCATATTTGTTATTTGACAAAAGGCTTTCATTTGTTATAATCCCCGCTGATTATAAGATTTACTCATTGTTGCATGCAAGTGTTAAACATTTATTAGGAGAATTATAATGCTTTTTTGGCAAAAAATGAGTATTTGCATGTTTTTCCCCCTTCTTTATTTCATGAGCGGATGTTATTCTCCACCAACAATTCCACCAACATCGACTATTATGAAACCAAGCGCGAAACTACCTGAAAAAAAATTGGACTTCTACCTGAGCAGCGATATTAAAAACCAATTGGAACGTTGTTTTGTTCGCGACTGGAAGTACATTGTTGTCCATCACAGCGCATCCGATACCGGAAGCGCTGAAGAATTTGATAAATATCACCGGCAATCGCGCGGATGGCAAAACGGGTTGGGATACCATTTTGTTATAGGAAATGGAAAGGGTTCCGGCGATGGTGAAATTGAAATGGGTGATAGATGGAAAAGGCAGATAGATGGTGCACACGCAGGGATAAAGGAATATAACCAATTTGGCGTAGGAATATGTCTGGTAGGGAATTTTAATAAAACGTATCCTACGCAAGCACAGATGAAATCACTTTCCGCATTAGTGGAATACATACAGGAACGTTGTCACATCCCTACTGATAATGTTCTTATGCACAGGCACTGCAAACAAACCGATTGCCCTGGACGGAATTTCCCCTATTACAAACTGCTTGCCAATACCTTTCAGTAAGTAACTTCTAAATAAATTTATGTAAACAACTCCACTGTTTTGCTTCCTTTTTTAATGGGGAATTTCTATATAGTCAGCACACTGCAATCTACCGTCGGCAAATTGCAGAGTGTGGACTATAGAAATTATTGCTAAAATCTAAACTTATTGAGAAGTTATTTCAGTAACAAAAGGTAACTATTCAGCGTAATTTATTAAACTACAAGAGATCAGAGCGCAACTCGTTCCCAAACAGATACTTCACTATGCTCAGTACAAGGTTTGGAACGAGACGTGTATTGTTTACGCTGAATAGTTACAACAAAAGAGTATAGTTTTTTAAGAGATGAATTTTTACCATTTCGGCCAAAAAACAAATGATACCAATCCGAGACCGAAATCCATCCGGAACATTCCCGCTTATCACGGTTATTATTATCCTTATAAACGTACTGACCTTTCTTTTTGAACTCTCTTTAGGAAGGAATTTAACATATTTCCTTTTCACCTATGGCATAGTTCCCCTCAAAATTTTCCAGTCGGCGGATATCCCGGAGGTGAATATGGCAAATACATATTTCCCTTTCCTGAGTTACATGTTCCTCCATGGCGGGCTTATTCATCTTTTAGGTAATATGTGGTATTTGTGGATTTTTGGAGATAATATCGAAGACATATTGGGGCGTTTCGGCTTCGTGGTTTTTTACTTAATTTGCGGCATTGGTTCAGCGGTGGTGTATATTTCCTTTAACCGCCAGTCAGGTGTGCCTTGTATTGGCGCAAGTGGCGCGGTTGCGGGTGTATTGGGTGCTTACATGATAAGCTATCCGCGGGCGCGTGTGCTGGTTTTGCTACCGCTCTTGTTTATCTTTGAATTGCCGGCGTATATTGTATTGGGATTCTGGTTTTTCATACAATTTTTTAATGGTACGGCGGCCATTGCAAACACCCGGGATGGCGGCGTAGCGTGGTGGGCACACATCGGGGGTTTCGTGATAGGAATTATTCTCATAAAACTGTTTCCCAGAGCATACTACCGCCATTATTAACAATCATTCCGATTAAATCTTATATCATGCGGTACCAAATGCAATGCTCACCAAACAACCGTTTTTCTCATTGTTTTTCTTCTGCGCCCGTTCTTTTTCTTAGCGGAAAGGGTGCTATTCTCCGACAAAAGACAATGCCAGCATCACCAACACCCCTAATATGAAAAATACTAACTGGAGGATTGATTTCGTAATTTTCACCTCTCTGTGCAATTCCGGTATAAGGTCGCAACTTGCAATATAAATGAAGCCTCCCGCGGCAAAAGGCACTAAAAAAGTGGTTAATCCCTCCACATAAGATCCCATTACCAGGACGATAATTGCGCCGAGTATGGCGGTTAATGCGGAAAGAAAATTGAAAAAAAGCGCCTTTATTTTACTGAATCCGCCATGTAATAAAGAACCGAAATCTCCAACCTCCTGGGGGATTTCGTGGAAGACAACTGCCATTGTCGTGGCAAAACCTAGCTGAATGCTCACCATGTAACTTGCTCCGATGATCAATCCATCGATAAAATTATGCACGGCATCTCCAAACAACACCATTAAAGAAAAAGGGTGGGGATGTTCTTCTGTTGCTGGTATGTGGCAATGTCGCCAGCGGACAAATTTTTCTACGCTAAAGTAGACAACTACCCCGCATAAAACAAACAGGGAAGTGCTTAACCGAAAGGTTGAACCTGCTTTTTCAACGGCCTCCGGAAGCAGGTGTAAAAAAGCGTTGCCAAGTAAGCTTCCTGCGGAAAAACTAACAAAATAAATAAGGACTTGCTTTAGATTCGTTTCTCTAAATGATAACGTTACAACCCCTATCAATGAACATATACTGATAGCAAAAACACTTGCCAGCGTATAAAACCATACGGTAATCATTTTTAGTATATCTCTCTATTAATCATTAATACCTTATCAGTAATTTTTTGTAACTATTCAGCGTAAACTATTAAACTACCGAAGTACAACCCGTTCTCAAACCTTGTACTAAACATAGTGAAGTATCTGTTTGGGAACGTAGGTAAAATCCAATGCCCAAATCCCTGTTTGGAATCTGGAATTTATTTGCCATTTGTTCTGCGAATAGAAGGCTGGATTGAAAGTATAAAACGTTTGGTTCTGGTTGCAAACCTGAACCCGCCGGGATCTTTTAATCTGTACTACTATCCATCAATTTCTTGTTTTTTATGCGTGTTTTTCATGCCGCCATTTCCGTAAGTGCTTTAATATCAAGGGCTGAAGCGGTCATCAGTGAACAAGAGAACTTCTGGCCTTTCTCCGTCAA
>NZ_CAADGZ010000124.1:0-10160 GCF_900696675.1 uncultured Candidatus Kuenenia sp.
AAACTTTACGAAAATGTAAAATTAATAATGGTGTATCCACTGTGCAGAGAATTCCGTTCCGTGTTACAACAATCCCAATAAGTTCTTAGTATATGAGGGAGGTGAATCCCCATTCTGAAAAATTAATATCTTTACTCCTGCTTTGCTTCAACTGCTGGCTTTTCAGTAAAAGTTAGGTTGATGCGTATGAGGCACGCCTTGCCACTACAATTATTCTATTCCAGCAGAATAGTGTCTATATCCTCTCTGGCAACACCTCGCCAGAGTCCTTTGATTTTTTCCGGTTCTGTTTTTTCAACTTGGGTAATCTTTTGAATTTTTATGTGATCCGGTTCCGGTGGTTTCCAAAGCATTGCCATATAATCGCCTACATTGCCCACCTTTTCTGATGTAGCCATAGTTATTTTCTCCCTTGAAAATCCGTAGGTGACCAGTGAGTTTATGACTTTTTCCCGCAGATCTGTTCTTCCGTGAAGAAACAGATAGACGTCCTTCTCTACATCTATTTCTTCCGAAGCGTTACTTTGCCGTGATGCAATTCCCAAGAAGACGATAATTGCAACAGCGACAATCTTCCCCCACATTTTCAATCTCTCACGCTTCGTTCTATTTCTTTCCGTGCGAACAGGCTTTATTTTAAGTGTCACGATTTTTCCTTTCTAATCTAATGTTTAGGAATTTCAATAATTTTGCAGAGACGCATTGCATGCGTCTCTACATCAACATCAGCAACAGAATAAAGTCGTTGCCAAACCCAACCTAATCTAAGCTAAATAAACATAGCTTCTTTATGACCATATGCCCGGCATTACAGTTTCGCAGTCTTTGCATTTGTTATCTTCAATATGGTTTTCTAATATTCTGTATCCTGCCCGCCTGACTAAAATATGCCTACAATTAGGGCAATAGGTATTTTTTCCCCGTTGTGACCTGAAACATTGCCTACATAGGGAAAAAGGGCCCTGCATCAAATGCAATTTCCCTTGCATTTTCCAATGTTTTTACTGAGGTGTGCGGCAGGTTTTTTATCCTGAATGTCGGCGGAAAACGGGTAACATGCGCCAAATACACCGGTTTTGATTAACATTCTTCTTGTAATCATAAAACAATACGTCCGTCAAAAATGAATACTTTTAAGATTGCATTCTCACGTAAAAATTGTAACCCTCATGCGCAGCTAAGTCAAGCAAGGGAATGATAACTATATTCAAAATGCTCACAAAATCGGAGTTTCATAAGGGCGGTGGCTCAGGCAACCTGTGTTTGTCCGTGCCACCCTTGCGGAATGATTGCTATGTGTCAATTTGATAAAACACAAACTGTGCACCATTTGAATATAGTGGTGTTTTATAAAATTGACAATTGAAAGAATGTTTAGTATGGTTATTTTTTGATACCTGCTTAACAAAGGCAATACAAGCACTTTCACGATATTTTCTGTTTCGGGGAGGAGTAACAATGTGTAAAAAAGCCGTTTTTTATTTATGCGCCGTTTTTTTGCTATTTCCCGCGATAATTTGTTTCCCGGAGAATCCTCTCCTGGGGGAGAATATTGCGGTAGTTGTGAATGGCAAGAAGATTAAAAAAGACGATGTCGATAAGCGTTTAAACATGTTTAAGGATGCCGATGTTGAAACGTACAATGCAATCCGGCAAGAGATAATCGAACAACTTATCACTGATATTTTACTGGAAGACTTCATCGATAAACAAGGGATTGTTGTCACTCCAATGGAAATGAGCAGGGAACTGCTGCTGATAAAAAAAGAAATTGCCGACAATGAAGGCGAAGCGGACGCCTTTTTAAGGGATATGCTTGCTTCCATCGGTTCGAATTTATATGATTTCGAGAAAACAATAAAACATTCCCTCGCCCTTGAGAAATATTTTAAAGGCTCGCTCGATTCCCAAAACCTGAAAAGATTCTTTGAGAAAAACAAGCATTTTTTTAATGGGGAGGCAGTAAGGGTAAGTCATATTTTTATAGATACGAAAAAATTTAATTCCGGTGATATGGTCGAAAAGGTGGCGCAGTTGATCAATACCTTGAAATCCGAACTTGATAAAGGATCTGATTTTGAAGAACTTGCCCGAGAATATTCTGACTGCCCTTCTGCTTCGAAAGGCGGAGATTTAGGTTTTATTCAAAGGAGGGGCGGTACATATGATGAACCGTTCTTAAGCACGGCATTTTCGCTACGCATTGGGAAAGTAAGTGAACCGGTAAAGTCGGAGTATGGATATCATCTGATAAAAGTTACCGGCAAAAAAGAAGGGGTTGCCGTAAACTTTGAAGATGTTATAGATGATGTACGTTCAACAATGTTGGATGAAGAAATACTTGGATTACTGAAAAGACTCCGAAGTGAAGCAAAGATTGAAATTATACAATAGCGTTTATCACCGCATACCAAATATCCCTCATGGAAAACATTTTTATTTATTAAGGATTTTTTTTACTACCGTAAGTTTCTGCGCCAGATGAAAGGTGATTTTTTCAATTGCCATATCAACAGCGGGGCCAAATTTAGGACCCGAGGTAATCCACCATTCCCATTCGATATGTGAGGTAACGACATCCAATCCTATCCCCTCTGCAAAAACTTCCTCTTCCCACAATTTGTTCCATTTTGCGTCATAGAGCGTGACGAAAAGAGAAAGCTTATGTTCTCCTACCGCATGTAATACCGCCTCCTCGATTTTCAGCCGTATGTCCGAATCTTTTAGGCGAAACTCCAAAATCCCATCCAGTGATTTTTCTTCCGGTAAAGCCGTATCATCAAGGTTATTTAAAAAAATGACTTCTCTAAAGATAATTTGGCAGGTTTCTCTGATTTTTTCAGCAAGAGGTTTTCCTACGGGAAAAACAAAGTCTTGAATACCTATGATGTGATTCGATACTTTTTCAATCTGTTTATGATTTCTCAGGTCGGGGTCGATATAAATACCCATAGTCAATGGTTGCTGTGGTATTTCATAAAGCCTCTTGTCGATTGAAGGGGCTATGGTAACTGGGGGTTTTTGCGTGCTGAAACAACCACCCAGCATCAAAAAAACAAGTAAAACTAAGCTGGTTTTCTTTTTAATACATTTCAACGTTATAACCATTCGCTCTTTTCATTCCTTCGGAATAAATTTTTCAGGCGGGAAATTATTTTCTAACGCGATGTTTTATCTCATCCACTTTATTGGAACATCACTGCTATTTCTCCCAATAAGCACTACGCCTGTTAGTTTCTTTTGACTATTGTACACGGGGTATGATTTTAAGAGTATAGGGTCGCCCGTTTTAAAGTTCAACATTTCTCCGCATATTGAATGGCCTGTTTTTAAGGTTTGCCAGATCAGACAATCTTTGCATGCGGATACAAATTTATGCTTTGTCGCAAAACATTTCTTGTCAACAGGTTTGCCCGGGAAAAATTGCCTGGCAGCCTTGTTTAATTTTTTTATATTAAGTTCTGCATCAAATATGACAATGGGATCTGTTATTGAATCAATGAAAGAGTCGATTCCCCAATGCTTCTCTGAAAATATTAATGATATGCTACGGTTTTTACTGGTTTTCATGGTAAAACACAAATGCAAATGATTTGCAAAAATGACGTTTGCTAACAAGGTATCACTTAATGTTTATGATTTCTATTTACTACATTTGTATCGTTAGTGCAATTATAATGCCATCTTCAAGTTGTTTATGTATACGGCATAAAGTATTTTGCAAACATTGGAGTGTTCTGTAGATAAGTAATTAGAATTATTTTTCAATGGCTTGTCATGCAAAAATTGCGGACATGATATCGTGCGAAAAGAATGAATTTATTGGTAATAATCAGCCAACGAAGCGTTGACACAATGCGCTGGTTCAGGCGGCAATCCCTGAACCAGCCGGGGGATAGCCTTTTAGTAAAATAAAAAAGCAGTTACCAACACACGTGATAACTGCTTTTATAAAATAGCACACTGCAATTGTTTAACGTTAGATTAGTGGCTCCCTGAAGGATGACGAGCTTTTGCGCCAAGATCCAATGACACAAATAGGATGTTCCCTTCTTCCAGGCTAACTTCTTTGTGTGCGCTTTGTCCGCCATGCTCGTGAACGGAAATCGCATATGTACCAGGCCTCAATTCAAATACACAGGTGCCATTATTGCCCGTAGTGCATTCTTCATCACCAACTTTGATTTCAGCGCCCACAATTGGTGTACCAATAGCAATAGCAGTTACCCATAATTTTGCCGGTTTTACGTCGTAAGCCTGTGCTGTTGTCATACCAATTCCTGCGATAAGCGCTGCGCCAAACATTCCCACCAATACCTTCTTTAACATTACTAATTCTCCTTTTCTATCTTTTTGAAATATAACATATAAGACTACTATAGAGTATACAAAGTATTTATCTCCTTCCCTGTATTCCACCCCCTTTCATCATGTATATCGTAGCAACAGTATTGCTCATTCTTTTAAAATAGTGACTTATTATACATTTTAAACTTTCTTCGTCAAGTTATATATTCACCCGTGAACTGTCCGGCGGATAGAGATATTTATGCAAAGACGCCTACCGCTTTTTTTTATGATTGGCGGGATTTTGCGTAACAGTGTAAGCATTTTTCTTTCCAAAAGGGATAGAGGGGAAAACCTGCGTAAAAGCAATTCTTCCCTCTTTTAAAGCGCCTGATAAGGCAAGGCCTCATTTAATTTAATTCCTTTATTTCAAACATTCCCTTTGGAGGATTCAATAATATGATTTTAATTCTCTCGTGCCATAATTCGCCAAATTCCTTTATTTCGGCGTCTGTACCCTTTCCCGTCACTGCCAGCGGCATTAAATCACCCATTTTAGGGTTCATAGGAAGCATGTGATTGCGGTAGCTGATTTCTATTTTTTTATTGTTGTCCATTCTTTCAAATATCACCGTACATACCGCGTTTGGTTCCGCCTCTTCTTCCTCATTAAACGAAAGCAGGTTGTGCCTGTTGTATTTGCCTCCTCCCAGCCCTTTAAAACCTGTTTCTACGGAAGCACCTGTTATCAAAGTAACAACCTGTGATATCGGACCGTTTACCTTGTAGTCCACGCCGCCCTTGAATGTAACCAGAATGCGTCCGCGTTCGGGCATATCATTTTTGTATAAGGTTTTTAAGGCTAATTGCGTCAATTTATAAGCACCGGAAACAGCGGGGCATGAATGCCCGGCAAGCTTTATTACGTCTGTATAGTCAAAGACAAATGGTTCGTTTTTATCAATTGCGCCAAGCACCACCGCAAGCATATCTCTAATCTTTATGGGTTCAACCGTATTAAAAAAAGTCTTGTTAAAACGTGTTTTTTCCATTATTTGAGTTTCTCCTCTCAATAAAAATGTAATAGTAGGGGCGAAGCATTTGCTATAAATTGCAGAAATGCGTTCAGACCCAAACGGGCAAATGCTTCGCCCTTATTTTTTCAAAAAACTACCGTGTTACCGAAAACCCTATTTGTTTGACGACAATTCCAAAGCGTCTCTTTTAATCTTCAAGTGTAGAAATATCTCCGGTAGGCAGTCCTAGGTCTTTCGCCTTTAAAAGTCTGCGCATAATTTTGCCGCTTCGGGTTTTTGGCAGATTTTCACAAAATTCTATTTCGCGGGGATAAGCGTGTGCCGCGAGATGATGTTTTATGAATTTTTTAATCTCCTCCCCCAATTCACTGGAAGGTTTAAATCCCTCTTTAAGGGCGATAAATGCCTTGATGATCTCACCCCTTTCAGGGTCAGGTTTGCCTATGACCCCTGCTTCAGCAACCGCCCGATGTTCAAGCAGGGCACTTTCCACTTCAAAAGGCCCTACCCTATGGCCTGACGTGTTAATAACGTCATCGGCTCTTCCAACAAACCAGAAATAACCTTCTTCGTCTTTATATGCGGTATCCCCGGTGGTATACCAACCCGTTATATTGAAATATTCATTAAAACGGCCTTCGTCTCCCCATACTTTTCTCAACATAGAGGGCCAGCCTGGTTTTAATGCCAGAATACCGTGATGTCCATCCGGGAGTTCATTTCCCTCACTATCAATAATTGCAGCCTTGATGCCAGGAAACGGCTTTCCCATAGAACCGGGTTTTATCGGTATGCACGGATAATTAGCTATCATGATGGAACCTGTCTCTGTCTGCCACCATGTATCATGGATTGGAAGATTGTATACATTCATGCCCCACTTGATGACTTCAGGGTTAAGGGGTTCTCCCACGCTGCAAATATACCTCAAACTTTCCAAATCATATTGAGCAACAAGGTAATCGCCGGATTTCATTAACATGCGTAAAGCGGTGGGAGCGGTATACCATACCGTAATCTTATATGATTGTATGGCTTCATACCACTTATTTACATCAAATCTGCCATCATATATATACATTGAGACGCCGTTTAACCATGGCCCCCACATGCCATATACCGTTCCCGTCACCCACCCGGGGTCTGCCGTACACCAATAAATGTCGTCATCTCTAAGATCCAGCGACCATTTTGTGGTAATATAGTATGAAATCATGTCGTTATGCACATGTGTTATGCCCTTCGGCTTTCCGGTAGTTCCGGAAGTATATAAGAGATACAAAGGATCTTCCATATCCATCCATTCCATTTCAAACCGTTCAGGTGCGTCTTTCATCAATGTTTTATAACATACATTTCCCTCTTCTAATTCATAATCTTCCTTAACACTCACCAGTACAATCCGTTCCAATTTAGGCAATTCCCATAGCACGGCATCAACACGCTCTTTTAATTCAGGTGTAGTGATAAGGACTTTCGCCTCACTGTTCTGCAACCTGTCCCGCACCGCATCAGGCCCAAATGCGGAAAACATCGGGCCTGAAATGGCGCCGAGTTTTGCAATTGCAATCATATTTATAAAAAGCTCCGGCAAACGCGGCAAGAATAAAAAAACGCGGTCTCCTTTGCCTACACCTAATGATTGCAACATATTGGCACATTTATCGGAAAGGATTTTCAATTCCTGAAAGGTATACTTTAAGTGTGTGCCATCAGAACCTTCCCAATACAGCGCAACTTTGTTTTTTCTCCATGTTGTGGCGTGTTTATCTATGGCCTCGTAAGCAATATTTACCTTGTTACCGCCGACACCTAGTTCTTTCTTTACCGTCTCCCATGAGAAATTCTTATGCTGGTCTTCATAACAAATGAGATTAAATGCTTCAGGGTGTTTATTTATTATTTCAGTCTTATTCATAGCGTAACAAACTAAAATGGCATAGCCAGAACCAAACAAACAGGAAATAAAAATACGAAATTCGAAGTGCTACATGCGAAATACGAAACAAATTCCAAAGAGGGAAAATATCCCCCGCTGGGAGGTGCAGAGGGTAGATTCTTATTTAGCATTTTCGGATTTCACAATTAAATATTTTGCCAAAAATGGAGTAGAGGCGAATCATTTGCTATAAATTTTTATAAATGCGTTCATACCCAAACGGGCAAATGCTTCGCATCTACCTTTTCAAAAAACCAACTTGTTAATAAAAACAAAACTTCTTTGTATCATGTATGGCTTAAGGTTGCTAAAGTAGCCAATCCTGGAGAAAGGAGTTAAAGATGAAAAAGAGTTTAGTACGTACGGTATGGGAATGCAAATATCATATTGTGTGGGTACCAAAAAAGCAAAGAAAAATTGTGCAGGGGAAGCTTCTTCAAGAGACTACCCAATCGACGCCCAATTTCCGGTAGACAGTGCCTGCCATACATGATGAAATTCCCTGACATTTTTATTTTTCAAAAAAACTAAAGTGTTGCCAAAAAAAGATTTTTTACCGGATAACAGTGTAGTAATATATTTGGTCATTGGTTAATTGTAAGCTTGTGAAGGATTTTTTAATTTGTGAAATCGGTAGTTCACCTATGATTTCCATTTACTCCTGAACGGAAGGCAAAAATGCATAAATTTATTGTCACGCATCGGGATAGTGAGCTTACGCTGCTTCATTTTATTGCAAATAAACTTTCCTTGTCTAATAAAAAAGCAAAACAGCTTCTGGATGACCGCCTAGTGTTTGTCAATAGAAAAAGGGTGTGGATTGCTTCCTATCAATTAAAACCAGGTGATAGCATTGAGGTTCTTTCCGGTAAGACGCGCCAACCGGAAAAGAAGACATACGATATTCTTTTTAACGATGATTGTTATGTAATTGTTTCAAAACCTCCTGGCATCGTAACAAATGGGCAGAATAGTATCGAGCGTGATTTGCGGACGCAGTTTAACCGTGACCGGATACAGGCTGTTCACCGGTTAGATAAAGATACCTCCGGCGCATTGATTTTTGCTAAAAACGAAAACGCTTTTGAAGAGATGAAAAAGGTGTTTAAAAAACACGACATTCAAAAGATTTATCGTGTAATTGTAACGGGAAAGATTTGTGAACCTGCCTTCACTATCAATAGTCCTGTTGGCGGACAAACAGCCGTAACACACATTACATTATTAAAGAAAGGGAAAAACACATCTTACCTTGAGGTAGCCACAGAAACGGGCAGAAGGCATCAAATCAGAATTCACCTTGCATCCATTGGCCACCCGGTAATAGGAGAAACAGAATACGCACGGAAAGAAATTGAGAATATACTACACAGAGAGGCGAAAAGGCAAATGCTTCATGCGCATAGGATATCCTTCGTTCACCCCTATACAAAAAAGGAAATTTCTGTCACTGCGCCCATTTCCCATGATTTTATACAATGTCTCCGGTTGTTATTTCCCTGAATTATACTGTAGTATTGTTTGACAATCAGGATAAATTAAGAATACGGACAGGCCGCTCCTACGGAGCTATTTACTCTATTGAATTTTATTGTGCTACAAACAGACCGCCCCTAACGGGGCTACATGGTATTTTTTCTATCCCGTGAATTTTTCAAAAAGATAAAATGTTACGGATATAAGCATTTTGCGAAAAATAAAAACAGTAAAAAAAGCTTGTGTTATTTGGTACAAGATAATATTGTTTTATTAGTATGGATACAATTTATAGAGAGACAAAACTAACGGCTTCAATTTCTCCCAGCTTCATAATTGTGATAGCTTTCATTTCTTTTTTCATTGTTAGTAAAGGTGCTGTTTCAGCGATGGGCGGTAAAAATACTATATTAAATGAAGATGCTTTTACCTTACAGCGCAAACAGATGGTAGAAAGGCAGATTGCGAACAGGGGTGTGGCTGACAAAAGGGTATTGGATGCCATGGAATCCGTCCCCAGGCACTTGTTTATTCCGGAAGAAAACCGTCATTATAGTTATTTTGATAATCCTTTGCCGATAGGTTATGGACAGACAATATCCCAACCATACATTGTGGCATTTATGACAGAACTATTGCAGCCGGATGAAGATGCGGTTGTCCTGGAAATTGGCTCCGGCTCTGGATATCAGGCTGCCATTCTTGCCAAAATGGTAAAGCAGGTATATACAATAGAAATAGTGGAAGAATTAGGCCTCCGGGCAAAAGAACAGTTACAAACCATGGGATTTGATAATGTAGAAGTCAGGATAGGCGACGGTTATAACGGTTGGCCGGAACATGCTCCCTTTGACGCCATAATAGTAACTGCCGCAACAGAAAAAATTCCACAACCACTTATTGATCAACTTAAACCATCAGGACGTATGGTAATTCCGGTAGGCGGCGTGTATGAAATACAGGAATTAATATTGATTACAAAAGATGCTTCATCGAATGTTGTAAAAAAATCTATCATTCCGGTCCGGTTTGTTCCACTAATCAGGAAGTGATACTCTGCGTCTGATTCGTAAGCGTAGGAATGAACACCCTGTTTTTCTCAATTTCTCCCCCCACAGTCCACAGTCCACAATGTGCAATGTGCAATGTGCAATCTGCCGATTGCCGATTGCCTACTATGGACTGCCGATTTCTTCCCAAAATAGTTATTTATTCAAAAGTTGGAAAAACACGAGGTATTTTGCTAATATATTGCCATATGAAATTGTGTTTTTCTGTAATAAAATAAATATCACCTAAATCCTGCAAACAAGGCAAAGCCTTGTTGCAGGAATAGGATTGAAATGGTAGGATTTCCAAGGTATTCGGCGGTATATTGATAACAAAAAACACCTGAAAGGAGATTCACCATTTCGATGAAG
>NZ_CAADGZ010000125.1:0-9912 GCF_900696675.1 uncultured Candidatus Kuenenia sp.
AGCGCTGGTACTACATATGGGAGTAAAATGTCCTTTACAACATCAAGCGGTATGCCATCAACTGATACGTCCAGCGGATTGCAGGCTTATTATACATTTGATGAAGGGAGCGGAACTACTGCAACGGATTCATCAGGGAATAACAGAGATGGTACAATCACCGGAGCAACATGGACAACTGGGAAAATCGGTGGTGCGTTGAATTTTGACGGGAATGGTTATGTAACAATTCCTGGCATGAATTACGACGAGATTTCGGTATCTGCATGGTTCAATAAAAATACATCCGGCACTAACGTTGTATTTGGTGGTTGGAGATATAATGCCGATGTGCAACTCCAGGAAGGTTTTGACATGTTTTTTTCTTCTGGAATGCCCGATAGACTTAAATTCACATTAGTTACAAAGAACACAGGTGGCACAAGGACGTCAAAAACCGCAACAAAGGATTTTACCGAATCGAATGGGAGTTGGTACCATGTTGTTGGTACCTACAACATGACTACGGGAGAACAGAAGTTATATGTGGATGGGCAGTTGGTTGATACACAAACGCATCCAACCGGGAATGCGATAGTGCCATTAACGAATCGGGATTATATGGCCATAGGAACAAGATATACCGACTGGGGATTTTTCAGTGGAAGCATAGATGAAGTCCGCATCTATAATCAGGCATTAAATGCAGAGGAAGTATTGTCATTATTTAATAACGACATAGTGTTTGACACGACGCCGCCGACGGTGATTGCAACGAGTCCCGTCAGTAATGCTACAGAGGTTGCGGTAGATAGTACCATAATCGCCACGTTCAGTGAGGCGATAGATGCCAGCAGCATAACAACGGATACATTTCTGGTGAGTGATAGTAGCGGTAATATAGGTGGAACGATATCGTACAGTGATACGACAGCCACGTTTACTCCGTCAGGTCCACTGGCATATTCTACGACATACACGGTAACGGTTACCACAGGGGTAAGGGATGTATCAGGTAATGCGATGACGGACAATTACATTTGTAGTTTTACCACTACAGAGGATGGTGGTATTAGCGGTCAGCAGGCATATTACAAATTTGATGAAGGGAGCGGGACGACTGCAACGGATTCGTCAGGGAATAACAGAAGTGGCACAATTACCGGAGCTACATGGACAACGGGGGAAATCGGTGGTGCGTTGAATTTTGACGGGAATGGTTATGTAACAATTCCTGGCATGAATTATGACGAGATTTCAGTATCTGCATGGTTCAATAAAAACAGATCTGGCACCAACGTTGTATTTGGTGGTTGGAAATATAATGCCGATGTGCAACTTCAGGAAGGTTTTGACATGTTTTTTTCTTCTGGAATGCCCGATAGACTTAAATTCACATTAGTTACAAAGAACACAGGTAGTACAAGGACGTCAAAAACCGCAACAAAGGATTTTACCGAATCGAATGGGAGTTGGTACCATGTTGTTGGTACCTACAACATGACTACGGGAGAACAGAAGTTATATGTGGATGGGCAGTTGGTTGATACACAAACGCATCCAACCGGGAATGTGATAGTGCCATTAACGAATCGGGATTATATGGCCATAGGAACAAGATATGCCGATTGGGGTTTTTTTCGTGGAAGTATAGACGATGTCCACATATACAACCGGGCGTTGAGCGATCAGGAAATACAAAATTTATATACGAACGGTATAAATTGATGTTGATCTGAGATTCACATTTTTTACCTGGTTTTTGAAATTTTACCTACACAAAACTTAGTAGACCCCAATAATATCTTGTGCCAAAAGTGGCGCCATGGAAAGACCGCAAATGGCAATGCCAATGACAGATTTGTTTTTCTTATTAATGGATTTTCTTCTAAGAACGGATAAAGCGAAGTTAAAGACATGCGTAAGTTTAAATAACGAATAATCATGTGTATTATCAACTTCCTTAAAGGAAATACCGCCAGGTCTTTAAAAACCGTTTCAGGGGAATTGCATCCGATCGTTTTTTTTGTAACAAAGAGGGCAGTATAAATAAGATTATTACAACGATATTTTTTTGCCTTCCTTGTAAAATCTTCCCAATTCAAATCCGGGTAAAAATTAATTATTTCTGCAATATCAAATAGTGATTTAAGCCGAAAAAACCTTTTGCGTTTGGAATTAATACACGCGACGAGGAGCATGTATTCCGGGGACATAACATATACGCTATATCCCAGAAAATGAATCTTTTTTGCATTACTCCAAATATCCACAAAATCTATGGGCAGTGTTTCTGAGCAATGAATATCATGATGGCTGAAATAATCACACTCAATCCCCTTTAATCTAATACTATGAATGTAATTTCTTATTTCATTTTCTTCGTTAGTGGTTAATGTCTCTTTTCCTGGTCGTATTATTATATCAAGATCATTCTTATTGACGAGCCAGGGATGCGTGTATATAAGCGCATTTAATGCTATCCCCTTTATGAGCATGACGTCTATGCATCTTTGATGAAAAAAAGCTAATGCCTCTTTCAATGTTTCTTCCCATTTATTTTCTAAAACCTTCCTCGTATAGAGATAGAGTTTAAACTTATTTGCTACATCATCATTATGTGGAATGATACGGCCGTTTTCAGAGCATTTTTGCAAGTTTAAATAGATCAATGGAGCAACGCTATGGAGTCTTGCCGTAGCATACACTCTCTCCCAATCGATCTTTTCCCTATTGCACAAATCAAGAACATTTTTCTTGTGTGTATCCGAAAAATTTTGTCTCGTACAAATGAAAAGAAGTTTGTCTTCAGCTAGCATGTTCTTATATCAAATATTTTTATTTTGTTATCCCACCGTACGTATCAGAAGATACCGGAACCGAACAAGCACGAAATACGAAATACGAAAGGCGGAACCACAGATTACACAGATTGCACAGATTTTCAGGGAAGTTTTACAAACTGAGCCCGCCTGACGTTCTGTGGCTGAAATGTAGGGTGAAGTGTCACTTTGCCCGAAATGAAGCAATCGCTTCGTTCTACTACGTGGAAGAAACATTATTTTATAACTATCCCTCTTTACTTCCCGCCTTTTAAACCTTCGCCGCGCCGCACAATTCTTCTGCTTTTGCAAGTTTCGCATAATATTGGGTTGCTTTTTTAACCCCTTCTTCAAAGGTGACTTCCGGCGACCATTTTATTTCTCTCCGCGCCTTTGAATGGTCAAGGCTAATATGATCAACTTCTCCGTGACGTTTTTGTCCTAGTATGGGTTCTATATCTTTGCGTAATGCCCTTCTCACCGCAAGGAATACTTCCATATCTGAGATTTCCTTGCCCCATCCAAGATTATAAATTTCTCCGTTTCCGATATTCCCTAAAACCGCAATATTCGCTTTTACAATGTCATCCACATAAACGTAATCCCTTGTCTTTGAACCATCGCCAAAAATTGTGGGCTGTTTATTTTGGAGCATTAGTTCGCTAAAGATTGCGACAACGCCCGCCTCTCCATGCGGAGACTGCCGTGGTCCGTATACATTTGGATATCTTAAAATGGTAACGTTCAGGTCGTATAATTTATGGAAAACATGCAAATAATGTTCAACGGTATGCTTGCTTACCCCATAGTGCGATAAAGGTTCCGGCGGAGTGGCTTCATTTGCAGGCAATTGTTTCGGCTCTCCGTAAACAGCGCCTCCGGTAGATGCGTAGATAAATTTCTTAACCCGATATTTATTTGATAACTGGCACAGGTTCAATGAACCAAGTATATTGATATTCGCGTCATAAACAGGCGTTTCTACCGACTTCCGCACGTTCGCATGCGCTGCATGATGATTTACTATTTCCGGTTTTATTTGTTTAAAAACTTCTTCCAGGCTTTTTGCGTCACAAATATCAATATTATAAAACTCTGCTTTCTTATGTATGTTTTCTTCTTTTCCTGTAGAAAGATCGTCTACAACAGCTACGCGATGTCCCTCTTCAATTAACTGGTCTACCAGATTAGATCCAATAAAGCCCGCACCGCCTGTTACAAGTATTTTCATACCATCCCCTTTTTCTATTTGTTGTCCTTATTAACGTACAAGGTAATTCATAATCACAATTGTCTTGCGCAGTCGCATGATGTTTTATTGATAGCAAAACAAAGACCAAAGAGCCTGTATCGGATATTCTAATTCCATTCCGGGAAATATTATTGGTGCACTCCAGATTTTTTGTGACTTCCGTCATGTTTTAATGAAACGTTACAGTAGTGCTAACCCTGACAGGGTTTGGAACCCTGTCAGGGTTGTATAGACGACGGACGACGGACGACGGACGACGGACGATAGATGAATGCTTAAGATATATGATTCCAGAAAAGCATTCTTCTGCAAAATTTGCGCGATTGTGTGCAATCCCGTGAAGTGAGGGATATTTCTTGTATCACTGCTTGCCGCATAATGTAGGGGACGAAGCATTTGCTATAAACGGTTGCTGTTAGTTCCTCACTTGATTTTAAACCTACAAAATTCATGTAGCGAAACGAACCTCGTCGCACTACAAAGGACAATTTCCAGTTTTAAAATACGGAAGTGTTACAAATTATTTAATCTGCACGATACCTAAACGGGCATGATATGGTTCGTTAAGTTTTATAATGCAACAATTTGAGATGCAACAAATTACATTCATTAATTTTGACGCAAAATTTGCATGATTACTGATTTGTCCGAAATGAATCGTTAAAACAATGTATTGCATATGAATGAAGCAAAGGATTAATACCGAAGAGGGTTGAGAGAATACATTGTTACCGCATTTATTGCGGTTTTGTGGGATGGCGGAAAATACTATTGGTTGACGCTTACAACAGAAATGTTTTGTAAAGAGAACTTAATCGCCATTTGCTTTTGAAGCACAGGCGATCCCCCATTCTTTCACCCGGTACTCAATCTTTCTGAGGGATATTCCCAGCATCTTTGCGGCTTCCTGTTTGTTGCCACGGGTTAACTGAAGGGTTTTCATGATAAGTTCCTTTTCCGCCTCCTTCCAGGACGTGCCCGGGGCGATGGTGATAGGGGGGATATCCCCTTTTTGCGGTAAAACGCATCCGGGCAGATGTTTTTTCGCTAGCTTATTGCCGGAACATAAAACCATTGTCCTTTCAATCACATTTTCCAGTTCACGTACATTCCCCGGCCAGTCGTAATTCATCAAAATCTCCTCTATTTCCGGGGCAATCCGTATAACTTTTTTATTTAATTTGACGTTGTTCTTTTTGATAAAGTGGTTTATCAGGAGGGGTATATCCGATTTTCTCTCCCGTAACGGCGGCATCGCTATATTTATTACATTCAGGCGATAATACAAGTCTTCGCGGAATTCGTTTTTTTCTACAGATTGCAACAAGTCCTTGTTTGTGGCTGCAATGATACGCACGTTTGCCTTTTTTGTGTCGGTGCTTCCCAGTGGGATAAATTCACCTTCCTGCAACACACGCAATATTTTTGCCTGAATCGATTTTGAGGTATCGCCCACTTCATCCATAAAGAGCGTCCCGCCGTCCGCCTTTTCAAATAACCCTATCTTGTCTTTCATAGCGCCGGTATATGAACCTTTCACATGCCCGAACAAGGCGCTCTCCAGAAATTCATCGGTGAGTGTTGCGCAATTTATCGCAACAAATTCCTTGTTTTTTCGGCTACTGTTCATATAAATCGCCTTGGCGATAAGTTCTTTCCCTGTGCCGCTTTCACCTGTTATTAATATGGTGGCGTCGCTGCGCGCCGCTTTTAACGCTATATTCACCAGATCGCACATCTTTTTTGAATTGCCGATTATGCCTGTACGCTGGCTTAATTCCTCAACGTTGGAAGGCAGGAGATGGTCGGAAATGCTTCTTTGCTGTAGCATCATGCGGTCTAGATTTGCCAATATATCTTCTACTTCGAAAGGTTTTGTGATATAGCTGAAAGCGCCCAGTCTCATTGCCTCAACGGCCATCTCTATTTCACCAAAAGCAGTGATCATTAATATCGAAGGGTCATATAATTCCTTTGCATCTCTCAGCAGGTCCATCCCGCTGATATTCCCGGAAAGCCTGATATCTGATATGATAACCGGGAATCTTTGCTGTTTGATAAGCTCCCACGCCTCTTCTCCCGAGTCGGTTGCCTGTACCTCGATACCATGTTCCCTCAAAGTATTGCAGATTATTTTTCGGTAAATGTCCTCATCTTCAACAATCAAGACGCGTGCTTTATCCATAGATATTTTTTCCCTGTTTAAAACGATAAACCATTCAAAGAATAGATTAGGAATGAATACGAGTCATATTCTACCGCAAGATTAATGCCAAATAGTCTGGGCTAATGTGGTAATCTTGCAGGGGCGTATTATAAATACACCTCTTTGTATTGATGAAAACATAATCACCGCTTTTGTTTGTCAGTCTAACCTCCTCGGTATTATATATATTGTTTAGATATCTTTTCTTTTAACGGCAAAAATATCTTGAATGTTGTCCCCTTTTCTTGTTCACTTTCCGCCGCAATAACACCATTATGCATCCTGATTATTTTGCCTGCGATGCCTAAACCAATAATTGGTCTTTCCGTTTCCGCTTTTTGTGTAAAAAAGGGTGTAAATATTTTTTTCAGATTATTTTTATGAATATACACTCCGGTGTCGCTTATGGAGATTTCTATTTCGTCTTTATTTGTACTCATACGTGTTTCTATGGTTATTGTGCCTTTAACATGATTACTAATGTGCACAGGTTCTTCCGTTAACGCTTTTATAGCATAAATGGCATTGTAAAAAATATTAGCGAAAACCAACTCCATTTTGCAGATATCTATTAAGACATTAGGAAGATTATCTGAGAGATTAAAAACGATATCGATTTTACTTTCATTAAACATTCGGTAGAGAGAGACTGTTACGTCCGTTATTAAAGCATTTATACAGTATTTTTTTTTGTACAGCGCTACCTGATTCGCAAAATTAAGTAAATTATTAACCGCTTCTTTGCAATGAAGAGACTCTTTTATAGAATTTTCTAGGTATTCGCGCAAATGAGATTCACTGCTTTTCATAGCTTGCAGTTCTCTTTTAAATTCTTTTTCGCAGCCTTCCAAATTATTCATACTTTGTGTAAATTTGTCATGCATCTGACTATGCGTCATATCTCCGCTATTTGAGACTGTAAACGTTCGTAATTCATTCATAGTCCTGGAAATGGAATCAATCTGCATTTCCAAATGATTTAGTGTAATAGCAATCTTATCAAAATATTTCATGCTTTCCTGGGCGCATAGGCTGAATGCGCCTATTGGCGTGTTGATTTCATGCGCTATTTCTGAGGACATCATGCTTAAAATATTTAGTTTTTCCAACTGTGTTGTTTTTTCCTGCAGTTGTTTCTGCGCGTTAATGTTTGTTATATATATGTTTATGAGTCCTTCCTTTGTGATTGGCACAAAAGTCAATGAGAATACGTTTGTGCCATATTCTGATTCTATTACTTTGTATGAATTGGTATTGAAAACATCCATAATCACCTTGTTAAATTGCGCAGGAACATATTCATTTATCTGTCTGTTCCAGAAATTTAAAAACCATAATCCTGCTTTATTGGCATAGGTTATGACACCCTCTTTTGTTATTTGTAAAACAGGGTTTGGGTTTTTATTTATGATATGCGCAAACTTGTTTTGTGATGTTTCGATATCGCTTCGTTTTAGTCTCATGCTATATTCCTTTCTATAGTAGGATTCCTTTCCTTATTGTAAAGGAATTTTATAACAGGTAATGTTCTTTTATAATAAAAGCCCCATTTCCCTTAAACGTTTCTCCTTTTTAAGTAGTTCGTTAAACGGTTGTGATTGAATTTACTCTCTTTTCTCCTTCTTACGAAGGATATGATTAAGAGGTGGTTATGAAATAATATTCACTCTTAATAATATACAATAATATTTGCCTATGTGTAAATACCCCAAAATGGACTGATACTAAAGGGGGTATAGAGCACATAAACGCTAAGTTAAAATTACGGATTAATTTGATTGTGTAATGTCAGAAGTTCCTGTTTTCCCAGGACATCCGACATCAGAATGAATAACGAATGTTGAACAAGGAATTCCGGATTATGAAGTTGTGAAGTTATTAAACAGGGGTGAAGCATTAACGCTTGTTGTCAGGCTCCGGCTTGGGAACTAGCATTTGTTTTCATAGAACTAAAGTCTTACAATTTTACGAAAAATAAATGTTTTTAGCTATAAATGTATTGCATTGATAATATGGTGTAACTAAAATTAAGCGCCCATATGAAATAGTACTAAAAAAGATCAGGAGAAGAAATAAAGAACGGAGTGCTACCTTTGAAAAAAGAACCCGATGCAGTGCAAAATACGAGGCAGGCGAAAGAAGAGGAGAATCGTTTTTTTGCAATGGTTAATGCCATTGGCAAACCGATGTTTAGCGTAAACAATGAGGGTGTTTGTGATTTTGTGAATGCTGCCTGTCTTAAAGCCCTTTGTTATGAAGAGAATGGACAAATGCTGGGAAAGAAGATGTATGAATTAATTCATTTCACCGATGAAGAGGGCAACGATATTCCTGTTGAAAAATGCCGGATATATCAGGCGCAAAAACAAGGGCGGGAGATACATGGCGCGAATGATGTATTTTTGCGTGCGGATGGCAGCCATGTTCCCTTTGAATACACGGTGTATCTAATATATCAGAATGAAAAAATTGCCGGTAGCCTTGTGATATTTGATGCTATTAACGAAACAACAAAAAAAACTGTGTATACTGTAAATTATTTAAAAAAGACGCTCGTAAATTTTGTCCATAAAATTAACAACTCATTTGGGGTTGTTTTTATTTGTGTAAAGGAAGTGAAAAGGCTTTTCCCTCAATTTTTAAGAATAAGCATTGTTACCGAAGCAAGGTTTTCTGCTATGAGTGACACATTGCAAAGACTGCGACAAATGATAAATGAGAATTGCCTTTCCGGTGATAAAAGAATAAATGACAGGCTGAATGGTACTATCGCCGAATTGTGCGCCAGCTTTGAAGAATTACGGAAAACGATTGATGACGTAAGCAAAAAAGGAATGAGTATCGTGGAATATCTGGAAGACACAACGAATGTGTCCATGCAGTGTAAGAACCTCATTAAAAGCCTGGTAGCTTTCGTAAGTCAGAGAGAACCGGTAAAAACAAGACACAAAATGAATGATCTGATAAAAGGGGTAATAGATCTTTACGAGTATCAGGCAAACAAGAAGAAAATCGATATATTCTATGCCGGGAATCCTGCCGTTCCCACTATGCTAATTGACGCGAAGCAAATTGAATTAGCGATAGCCAACATCATTAACAATGCGTTCATGGCTATAGAAGAATTACACGGGATGTCCGCCACTCCGGAACTTCAAAGGGCGGGGACAGTTACGATAGAAACCGGTTTTCTTGAAGAAAAAAAGGTGGTGGAAATTCTTATAAAAGATTCAGGGTCAGGGATTGAGAAAGACTTTCTCCCAAAGATATTTGATCCTTTTTTCAGCAAATTTAAAAATAAAAGTGGGCCAGGTACGGGACTGAGCCTGGCGAATAAAATAGTACAGATGCATAACGGTACAATTGAGGTGGAAAGCATAGTTGGGAAAGGAACTGCCTTTAGAATAACACTCCCGTTGGAAGATGAATAATGATATAGTCCAAATTTGCAAACCTGATAATCATATAGAAGGCACCTCCGAGCGCACTCTTCATGGTAAAATGGAGGATACCGTGAAAGGCGATTGTTAAATAATAACAAAGTAAGGAGGGAGCGAGCAATGGGATATTTCGTAGGAATAGATTTACATGGTGATAATAATTATATTGGAATACTCGATGAGGAGGATCGGAAGGTATTCAAGAGGAGAAAC
>NZ_CAADGZ010000126.1:0-9725 GCF_900696675.1 uncultured Candidatus Kuenenia sp.
CTTCATCGAAATGGTGAATCTCCTTTCAGGTGTTTTTTGTTATCAATATACCGCCGAATACCTTGGAAATCCTACCATTTCAATCCTATTCCTGCAACAAGGCTTTGCCTTGTTTGCAGGATTTAGGTATTAGTTTAACGTTCTTTTCAAAATTTCAATGTCTCTCGGTTTTATTGTTTTCCCGGACTCCACAATAATATCAGGCTCCATTTTGAAACGCCTTACCCACGTAGTTTCCAATGGAGGCTTCCAATATAATTTATATTCGCCAGGCATAACATTCATAAAATGATAATAACCCTCATCATTCGTTACCATTTCAAGTTCCAAGGCACCATCTACCAGACGATAATCCCTCGACAACAGACCACCTTTCTCAAGTCTGCGCAGTTGCACCTGGCAATCTTTTATGGGTTTTCCGCTTTTTAATATCCTTCCTTCTACGCTGCCAAGACTAGCGTCTTGCAAGACCGTTGCCTCTTCTGCTACTTCCCCATCAGTATCAACCGCCTCCTCAGGCAACAATTTATCTGCTTCAACTCCGCTTGCGCCAGATGTTTTTTCCTCCCATATCCGGGTTGCCCCGTCGTCCGCGTTCGTTCCGAAATCAACAAATTCATTTTTATCGAAGGCATCTTCTTCCTCAAAAACTTTTTTTGTTTTGAAACGATAATATTTCTTTGCATTTGATTTACCAACGATGCCTGTCCTTAATTCATCTGTCAATTCTTCTTCTCTATTATCTGTCAAGTTTTGTATTTGAGATTCAAGAGATTCGCTCTGCCGCTCTTTTTTGCTATCCATGCGTTTCCCCGTTTCCGCCACATGCGATTTGTACATTTTTTTAGCCGGAAACGTTTCCTCAACTCCATTCTCCTGAAATGACATCTGCAGAGAAGATACCGCAAGCGTAGGAATCATTACGATTATTTCGTCTTTTTTTATTTCTTTCACCTTACATTTTAAAGATATTTCCTCTGTATTCAGATGAATCACGTCCGGGAAAGTATCCCTTTGTAAAAACAACATATCTAAAGACTTCATGTCTTTTTTTGGTATTTCTATACTCACATACTCATCCGTGACCCCCAGTATCCTGAAATCAATCTTTTTATCGATATCTTTCAACACGATTATATCTCCACGGACAACGGTAAAAAATTGCATGCCCAAAAACAAAACTGTTACGTATAATTTAACCATTTAATTCATTTTCTCGCTGCAATGCATTCCTTATAAATCAGTTTCACTTTTCTCAAATTCGCATCCTTCCCGTAATCACTCTATTGTCAATTGCCAAAAAGATTTATTTAATCATTCGCATTAGTTTATCATTCATTAATTGCATATCAAATAAAAAAGAGGGATATATACATTTCGCAAACTGCCGCAAGGGCAATGCATGTAGGGGCATAAAAAGGCAGAAATCCAAATACTTGCATCGCTAACGGCCTTCCGGCCTGCGAAAAAATCCCGAAATACTTCCCTCCTTCGGATAGATGAAAGTACTGTACCAAATTTCACACACACCATGAACCTTTATACATGCACAGTTTATTCAACAAAAAAGGGACATCACACCTTCATCGTGATGTCCCTTTTCCAAACATTTCTAAAAAATTAAGCATCTTTTTATTTTTTTCTTACCTTCACTACCAGTTTTGCCTTGCCTTTTTTGCCTTTTATTCCATCGGCCTTAAATGTTACTTTTGCGTTGCCATTCTTCTCCTTGGCAGTAATGGTGAACCTCGCCTCCCCATTTTCATTCGTTTCCACACTTTCAGGAGATATTTCTACGCGTTTCTTACCCGCCTTACTTAATGATGCAGTAACTTTCACACCTTCTGCCACACAATCACTATCCCCCGTTACCCTGACTGCCACTTCATCATTTTCCCCAAACAACAGCTTTATTTTTGAATTAGGGACATCTATACTTTTTGCCGCACACGAACCTGGCACTGCATCTTCAGCAACCATTGAGGCCGTTGTCGTATAAATATAATCACCCTTATTGGTTCCGTTGCCATTTGCCTCATTCCCTGCACCGTAAATTGTAACAGGGTCATCGGCAGGACTAGAAGGCGCCATCCACACTACCGTCCAGCTTGAACCATCAGTTCCTCTTTCTGTGTGTGAAATATAATCACCTTCTCCGGTTTGCGTCTTATTATCAACATTGTTAAAAAGCCCGACGTGCTCATTTTTTGCATCCAAAGCAGAAAGCTGAAAACCATGTTTTGCACTGCTGGAATCACTAAATAATACGGTAATACTTACTTCTTCTCCAGGTGTATATGTGTCTGGCGCAGAAATGGAAAACACCGCACTGCCGGAATTTAATACAAAAGAATCATGACACCCTGCTGTCGCACAGGTAGCAAAATTATCTGCAGGAGATCCTGTGCGTCCATCTTCAGGCCCCTTAAGAAATGCATGCGCGACATTCATGCCGACGCTCATCATCGATAAAGAAAAAATGACACTTGCTGCAAACGTAAAAAGGCCTTTCATAAAAAGCCCCCTTTCTTTAAAAAAGTTTCGCTATAATCGTCCTGCATATTTGCCACGCCTGTAATCAAATCGCGCATATTATATTACGCACAACATTTCATGTCAATATAGGTGCTGGAGGGGTTATGCAAGGCGATTACTAAATCTTAAACATGTCTTGCAAACTGGGGGTTACGCGACAAAGTCAATGCTATGTTTTAAATTATGGATTGCGTCACCATCTTTAAATTTGAATTTAACCATATGCGGCAAATCCTTTTCCTCTTTGTCGCTAATATTAGATTTGTCAGACTGGCTTGATGACTGTACTTGCGCCATCTTCCGGGCGGCTTCTTTTTTGGGATTATAGTGTGGTACAAGAGCCGCTGCATTCGCAACAACGTTTGTATTATCCCCTATCCTCGCCAATGCGTTTAACATAACTTGCCCTTTATGTTAAAATGTTAATGATTATAAACTGTAATCAGATGAATAAAATTCTCCGCTACACATCGAATCCTATCATTTTCCATATAAAGCGCAAGTTTTTTTTGAATTTTATTTCTTTGTTTAGCCCGAAATTCTCACATTTACTTATAAACCTTCCATGAAAATAAGATATCGTTCCCCTTCTTTCTTTTTAAAACCCACCGGATTATTTATCCATTTCCCCTTGCGTGCAAACGTGCGGGGAATATCTTCTGTTTAAACAATAGATATGCACTTTCATAAATCCAGCGTCCGAAGGGCTTTCATGTACTGCCGCCTGTTGCCTTGCCTATTCTATGGTCTAAATCAATAAGCCTTACGTTGCAATTGCCGCAAGAATGATATTTTGCGTCTTTTGCCATGAAACAAAGTTCTTTGACGATTTTAGGATTGCCGCCTGAAAACTTATAGATGTCTTTTCTGAAATCGTCCGTGTGGTTCACCTTAATATTGAATTCTTTAACAAAATAATCTACCAGTTTATCCGTGGCGGGTTTTTCAAGATTCGTTATTTCCACCTTTATAAAATCAAATAAAATCATGCGTAAATGGTCGATATCTTTTTTCCTTATTCCACGGCTTATCATTATGAGAGGAATTTTTTTATCCATTAAATACAGGAAGAAATAATAGAGTCTCGGCGTAACTAATTCTACATGGTCAAAAATGATATATGCGGGTTTTTCCCTGTCAAGCATGCTAAAGAATGCTTTTCTCAACATTGCAATATTCTTGTTCTGAACATCTTTAGTCTCTTTACCATGAAAGAGAATAGGATTTATTAATGATTCCCTTAATGTCTTGCTGCTGTGAGAATAAAGTAACTTTTCTGCCTTCCTCCGGCTTACTGTTTCATGAATAATGGCGCTTTTACCCGTTCCTTCCTCACCGTAAATAATGATATTCTTCCTGCCGTTCATTAAGCCGGTTATAAATTGGCACTCTTTTTCTCTTCCAAACAACACATCTTTTTCCACTTATGCACCGTTTCTGCTCACTATTTTTTCCAACTCATCGCATAAAGGACAGTACTTCATATTTTCTGCCAGCAAAGCATTAATATCATATCCTTACTTCTTAAATATATTAACCAGAAGAAGGACGCCGATAATTCGCGAATATACCTCGTTTGCTCTATCCATTTATTTTGACTCTTAATTATTCAACTCGCTTTTTCACTGTGATTTAGTAATGTGCCTGTATGTCAAGTCCCTTGCCGTTCTCCCAACAATTCCCACTTCCAAATCAGATCGATTTACAATAAACTCTACAGACGTGGGAATTCCTATTTCCCAGAGAGTATTGAGTATTGCAATCTTTAAAAAGGTACTGTCCGTTTTTTTAAAGAGTGTAATAAGAGGTTTCACCGCTTTTTCACTTTTCAGCCTGCCTACGATATATACTGCCCGCAGAACTGTTTCCGGTTCTGTATGCCTTAGCGCATTTATCAATTTTTTCTCATAATCCATGCCTTCATATTTCAATATATCCGCATTACAGAAAGGACATGTTTCCTCAACCGCATTTATTTCCTTCCAACATTCCGGACAATAAAATGTCATGATACATCCATCCTTTGAATTAAATGAGAATCCAGAGAAATGAAACAGAAAACCGGATTGCTGCTTTCGCAGGAATAACAACTTACTTTTATCGCTTACTATAGCAGTTGTGAGGCCGCAGGTAAATAAACCAGAATACCACGCCCACCAAAACAACGCCGCCCACAAAGTTTCCAATGGTGACCGGAAAGAGGTTATTTATAAAAAATCCCTTCCATGTAAGTTGTGAAATATCTAATGTTTTACCTGCCATCTCTTCTGCAGCAGCAACGACAGCCTGGTTTTTCCGCAATACCAAACCCATCGGGATAAAATACATGTTCGCAACACAATGTTCAAACCCGCTGGCAACAAAACCGCCGATAGGAAACAGAACCGAAAGCACCTTATCTGCCATGCTTCTACCACTATAACATAACCAAACATTAAGGCATACCAAGGCATTGCAAAGCACACCTCTTGCCAGGGCTGCCTCAAAAGAGAGGGTAGTCTTTTTGTGGGCAATAAGCAACGCCTTTGCGCCCGTCATAAAATGAAAAAATTCCCATTGATGAGCCAGATACATCCAGAAGACCATCAGGATCCCGCCTATAAAGTTACCCACATACACAATAATCCATATCCTGAGCAAGTCCCGGGTTGTAATACGTTTGCTAAGATAGCCCATAACGTTGAGATTGTTACCGGTAAAGAGTTCGGCCCCGGCGGTTTCAACCAGTATGAGTCCGAGTGAAAACACTATACCCATAATAAGAGAGGTAATGCCTAAATGGAGAGCAGAATCACTCGTTACAAAAGTAGCAAACTGTGCGCCCATGGCAACAAATATCCCGGCCATGATACTCAATATAAAGGTCTGCATAACACGCAATCCTGCCCTTGCGACAGCCTTGTTTTCAACAATGGCAGCGGTTTGCACAGGCGAATGCGCGGCACCGGCATGTGCTGCCCGGCGGAATTCTGACATATCGTTTCCCATTAACCCTAAACCTCCTTTCCCTTCTCAGGAAAGCGTAAATATACAAACCAGTACGCACCTGCAACTAACACAACACCACCGATTACATTTCCGAGAACGACAGGACACAAATTATCGAATAAAAATCCTTTAAAAAAGGTGAGATTGGAAAGGTCTAGTCTCCCACCATGTACCTTTTCTGCAACGGTCAGCACCATTCGGTTGTCTTTCAGAATAATCCCCATGGGGATAAGCCACATATTGACAGCACCGTGCTCAAACCCACATGCCATGATACAGGAAACAGGCCACAGCAATGACAGTATTTTATCAATATTGCTTTTACTGCAGTAACACAGCCAAACACCCAGACATATCAGTGCATTGCCCATCATTCCGCGCGCCAGGAGTACACCAAACGAGGTGTTTACTTTCTCGTTAGCCATGAGAATAATTTTTGCGCCCAGCAGGTAATTGCTCATCATCCACTGCTCAGATTTGTATATCCATACCACCAAGGTTAACGCTCCAATAAGATTACCAATAAACGCTATGATTACATTCCTCGTAAATGCCCTGCCGGTAATTTTCCCGGATAGAAAAGACATTGCGACAAGAGGGTTTCCCATAAAAAGTTCTGCGCCGGTGATTACTATTAAAACCATCGACAGAGTAAAAGCCACACCCCCGACAAGTTGGTTTAAACCATAGCTAGAGGTTGCGGTATGGGTTACTAACACGGATAGTTGCATACCAAGCGCAATAAAGACCCCCGCAAGTATACCGAGACCAAGCAGGGTTAAAGCGTCAAGATTCGTCCTTGCACGACCTACCAGCCCAGCTTTCTTAGCCGTTTCAAACGGCTCACAGGCATCGGCCCCAGTAACCAGTTTGTTACACTTCTGATTGCTTATATCAGTACCTTTTGTTTCTGACATAAAATCGACTCCTTATATAATGTCTTGTTGGACTTTTCTAGTAAAAGACGTCCAATATGAAAGCCAGTATACCGAGAACGAGTAGGATAAAAGCGAGGGTTGCCCTGGCGGTACCTACCGGTGCCGCTTCCTCAGCCGTTTCTGAAGGCACACAGGCATCGACCTCAATAACTGGCGTGCCATACCCCCGATTGTTTATATCGCCATCTTTTATGTTTATCATAAAATCGACTCCTTTTCTGATTTTCCGCCTGGCTTTTCTAATAAAAGACGTTCCATATCAAAAATCAAATCAATAATTCCATTAAGGTGTGGGTCGAGAACGTCTTCAAGCTCATTTGCAACGACTCCATACCTTTTCAACTTCCTTGCTTTGGCATCTTCAAGGATACACCAGCATGAAGACATTTTCCGTAACACTTTAGCTTTTTGAAAAATTCCGAGAAAAAAGGAGAACCCCGAAGGGGTAATATGATTATAGAAAAACACGGTAAAACCACGCCTAATCCCGAAGGGATGACATAATCGCCATTGTCCGGTGTTTCATGAAAGATAAAATTATATCACCCCTTCGGGGTTAATTATGGGTTTTTCGTATAATTCTATAATCATTTCATCCCTTCGGGATTATTGGAATTTTTCAAAGAACTAAAGTGTTACCATTTTCCCAAAAATCTCCTTTATCGGATCTCTCAGTTCCTTTTCAAGATCAAATCTTTCTGAAAGCGCCTTTATTCTGTTTTTTATAAGCAATGTCCTTTTAAAAATTTCTCTTTTGACTCCTTCGTCCATGTTGCACTTCGTATCGTAAAGGATGCCATTATAGTCGTCGTTATTGAATACTTGTTCAATATACCGGATATTTTCCTCCATAATACGAAGGGCTATCGTAAGTCCTCTTTTTTGATCTTTATTCAGCATGATGCATCCTCTTTATCACTTTCCTTGCCATCCTTCTCATTACACCAGCATGGGAATCCATCAAATTAGGTATGCACGGTAACAATTCACGTGAGTGGCAAGACACGCGTTGCCATTACGCGGTTAAAAGTTTCCGATGGACTAATTTACTAATTCCATTTTCTGCGCTTCGTTGTGTTATCCCCTCTTGCATAGCTTGTTCTATTCGCGCAATAGGGTCGTTCCCAAGGCCTTTCAGTTGCCGGGTATAATATTCAATCGTTGCGCAAATCCCTGATGTGGCGTCACAGAGTATCCTGTCGCAATTACTGCTGACGTTGGATGCTATTTCTGATATCATCTCATGTAAAACCAGTTTTCGGCGGGCCGGTTGTGAAAGAAAGGAGTGCAGAATGGAATGAAACTTATTACCAGAAGTTGTCGTATGCTCCTGGACTATGCAATAAAAATTACCATCCTTGTATATATCCATAGAATATTCAAATTGGCCCATAGGTATCTCAAAGAGGATTTCTAAGGCTGTTTCAAACTCACGGATCATGTCTCTGGTATGCCGCAGAAGATGGTCGACAGTCTCTTGCATATTCTTTAAGATTGCCCTCTCAAAGTCATTTTGAAACACATCAAACCCCTTACCAATTTCCTGCTTGATAATTTTCTGCATTTCATTTCTCAAAACGGTGGAATTGGTATCCGGACTTTTTCCAAAAAAATCATGGAGACATTGCTTTGTCCTCTGTATTTCCTTTTCCTCAAAATCCTTTACCATTTCCTTTGCCTTTAAGCACAACATACCCAATTTGTCCTCGATCAAATACAAAATATTTTCCTTATCCTGTTTTAGGGTTGCGGCAAGGTGGCGGAAGGTGTCAAACACATTTTTCACGTCTTCCCAAGATGCATCTCGTATTTTTTTCTCAATAATGCCAATTGCTTTTTCCATATCTCCCTCCTATAAAAATTCGACAAGGGCATTATTTCTTTTGCTTACATTTCAGTTTGGAAATATAGCGGCATAACAAAAAACCCCTTGTCTAGACTAATGCTCCGACAAGGGATTTTCCCCAATAAAAACCCCTGTCGAAGCAAAACCTCAATATGAGTTATCAGCTATCACATAGCAATCAGGCGAACTCCATCGCCTATTTATACAGAACCACACCTTATACCATATTTATTTGCCCCTGCTTCGCGTCAACCAAATTAATGGCATCCCAAATATTTGTCAGTTTTCCTTTGTGTTCTTCCAGCTTCTTAGCCTTGTTTGCCAATAACTCTAACTCAATCCGTACAGACTCATCGCCCGCCTTTCGTCTCTCCTGACCCTTTTGAATAGCTTGTTCAATTTGCTCTATAAGGTCGCTTCCAAGGTCTTTCAATTGTTTCGCATAGTGGTTAATGGTCTTGTGAATCCTTGTTGTAAGGTCTGAGCGTGTTCTGCCGCAATTCCGGCTTACATCAGAAGACACCCTTTCCATCATCTCATGAAAAACCATCTTCCTGCTCATAGATTTAGGCAGAAAAGTACGCAGAATAGACTTAACTTCTTCTTCGGTAGGCGCCGTATATTCCTGCACCATATAATAAAAGTTATTGTCTTTCGTCAGTTCCACTGCAAATTCCGTCGTGTCCATAGCTACCTCAAAGAGTAGCTCGGCAGCCGTTTTAAACTCACGTATAATATCGTTGGAACGTTTCGTAAAACGGTTAAAGGCCTCCTGCATATTATTAGAAATCACCTGCTCGGAATCCTTTCTAAACACATCGAATCCCCTGACAATCTCTTCTTTGATAACCTTTTGCATCTCATCCCGAAAAACTGTTGGACTAAACTCAGGATTTTTTTCATAGAAATCCACAAGACATTGTTTTATTCTCGCTGTCTCTTTTTCTTCTAAAGACTTTAGCATATCCTCCACCTTCAAACACAACTTGTCGGATTCGCCCTTGAGCAGATAAGCAATATCCTCTCTATCCTGTTTCAGGTTTGTAACCAGTTTATAAAAGGTGTTTAGCTTATCCTCTAATTCTTCACCGGAAGCCTCCAATGTTCTCTTCTCAATAGCTATCTGAGATAATTTCCGGGAGATAAACCGCTGTGTCTTGGATATTGTTGTATTCAGGACAATCTTCCCTTTTTCTGAAGAAAGAAAACTCCCCAACGCGTCTGCAAGTTCCAACGGATGTTCACCCCAAGTCAAAAAACAAAAGTGCCGTAAAAGCCTTATATTTATTGGCTTTTACGCCGAACAGCAAGCTTTTTTCTAGTGACTACCCGTATGTTCCGGCTTGGCAATACTTCTGGCAACTTTATCTGTAATGCCTCTAATAATTCATGTGATTGTTGCCGCGGACGCGGGATCT
>NZ_CAADGZ010000127.1:0-9627 GCF_900696675.1 uncultured Candidatus Kuenenia sp.
AACTTGGAATGTCCAATGTTGTTTTCGGCCAGTAATTAAAAGACTTCCAAAAGACATGTAGTCGCAGAATCAATGTTTATAAGTGTTTGCCAAATTTGACTTTAGTAATTTCTTTCCGGAACATGGGTTTTAATGAGGCAATAGACTCTTCTACAATTAACACAGTCAGTTTTATTGTAAGTAGTAATGGTGACGAAGTTAATGGTTCAGTGACTTATGACAGTAATACCTTTAAAGCTACATTTATACCATCGAACAACTTGTTATATTCCACTAATTATATGGCACGAATAACAACAGATGTAAAAGATATAGTAGGCAATGCTATAAACTCAGATTACACTTGGAATTTTTTCACAGAAGATGATACTACACCACCTAATGGTTCAATAAGTATTAACAATGGTGATACATATACTAATTCTACATCTGTCACAGTAAGTCTGGCTGCAAATGACAATATAGGTGTAGCAGGTTATTACATATCTGACAACCCAATAATTCCTTCCTCGACTATTCCAGACTGGATATCAATATATTCAACGACAAGTTTTGATTTTGATGTTTCTTATACTTTAAGCGATGGCGATGGTACCAATACAATATATGTCTGGTACAAGGACGATACAGGTAATATTTCAGATACGTACAGTGATTCTATCATACTCGATACAACGTCTCCCGAAATAAACATTATCAGCCCAACGACAAACGATACCTATTCAACCAATATAAGTGTAGTAAGTGTATGGGGCAATGCTTCTGATGCAACAAGTGGCATTTCAACAGTAAAATGGGAAAACAATAAGGGCGGAAGCGGCACGGCAAGCGGCACTACCAGTTGGAGTATTTCAAATATCGGTTTACTGGTGGATGTTGAAAATGTAATTACTGTTACTGCAAAAGACAATGCAGGGAATTCTGCATCGTATACGATTACTGTCACTTATTCAGAGTTAACAACATTGAAAGGCAAAATATTCGGCTATGTTATGGACGAACACAACACTTCCATTGAATCTGTAAAAGTAACATGTAAAGGTAAAAATACAGGGGTTAACGTGAAAGAATATACAAACAAAAAAGGATATTTTGAATTTAATAACCTCGATGCTGACACTTATAAAATTGTCGCAAAGACAAAAGGCTACTATAAATCGAAATATAACGTGAACCTTGATGCAGGTAAAGAAAAAGAGGTTGAGATTGTGTTGGAAGAAAAGTAATAAATAATATGAAATGTTTGAAAGATTACTAACAACAGAACATAGTGGAGTTAATATTTTTATCGTATTGTAAAGAAATTATTAATGGAGGAAATAATGGAAAATCGAACAGATCAAGAGTCTTGGTATGATGATGAAAGCACTTATGAAGAATGGGAATATCCACTCCATGAGTATGAACTCACCGCATCTCCAAACGATTTCAATGTTATTACTTTATTCAATTTCATTGAATCTGGGACTGTGAAGATTCCAGGGTTTCAACGAAATTATGTTTGGGACCTTAAGCGAGCATCAAAACTAATTGAGTCCATGATCATTGGTCTTCCTGTACCGCAAATCTTTTTGTATGAAGAATCGCGTAACAGGTTCTTGGTGATAGATGGGCAACAACGATTAATGTCAATTTACTATTTTATCAAGCAAAGATTTCCAAAAAAAGAAAAACGGACAGAGCTACGTCGGATATTCGATGAACATGGTAAAATTCCAGATGAAATACTTGAAAACGACCATTATTTTACAAAATTCAACCTGAATCTTCCGGAACAGCTTCCAAACCAGCGAAACAAGTTTAGTCGCCTCAATTATTCTACGCTCAGTGAATATCGGTCTGCATTTGATTTACGCCCAATCCGAAGCGTAATCGTAAAGCAGGTTTCTCCTAAAGATGACAATTCTGCAATTTATGAAATTTTCAATCGCTTAAACTCGGGTGGAATTAACCTAATGCCTCAAGAGATAAGAATGAGCCTGTATCACTCTATTTTTTACGACATGCTTTATCGCGTGAACATAAAAAAGGAATGGCGTCGTCTCACAGGAATTACTGAACCAGACCTTCATATGAAGGACATTGAATTTCTACTTCGTGGTTTTGCAATGCTAATTAATGGGGATAAATATAATCCATCAATGGTCAAATTCCTTAATGCTTTTTCGTTACACGCAAGGGATTATGAAAATGAAGGTGTAAAATATTTCGAGTCCCTTTTTGAATCGTTTCTTGAAAGTTGCATAAATCTGTCCAACGATGCATTTCAAAGTACCGTAAAACGTTTCAGTATCACATTGTTTGAGTCAATATTTGCTACAACATGCAAAGAGGCTTACGCCAACAAAAAGATGGTTGTAGGGAAGATTGACCCTGGCTCTGTCAGTCAAATGAAGACTGATAGTAAATTTTTAGCAGCAGCTGAAAAAACAACGACCAGCAAATCTAACCTTTTGACGCGACTGAAACGAGCAAGCGAAATTATTAAAATAATAGAGTAAACAATGGAGATAACTGTTATTGACCGCCTTTATAATGATAATCGTGAGTTGCTTGATTACCTTAAGAAGAACGGTGAAATATCTTTTCAAAGCAATGTCGACGATAATTTTCGAAAAACATTATTGTTATCTGCAGCAAGTTATTTTGAGGCTGTTCTAAAAGAAAGCTTAAGGAATTTTTTTCAGGAAAAAACAAATTATACAGAATTGGTCTTACGCTTCATTGAAAATAAAGCAATAGAGCGGCAGTATCATACATATTTTTCTTGGAAAGCAAATAATGCCAATAGTTTTTTTGGGCTGTTTGGTGATGAATTTAAAGATTTCATGCAAAAGGAAGTTCGCGCAGACAAACAACTGGAAAATGCTATTCAAGCATTTCTCAAATTAGGAAACTTTCGGAATGAACTTGTCCATCAGAATTTTGCGATTTTTCCTTTAGAAAATACTGCTGAAGAGATTTATGAATTATATAAACAAGCTTTGTTTTTTGTAAAAGTCTTTCCCAATAAACTGCAAGAATATTCCGAAAAGAAATCAGCTATTGAAGGGACTTGTTAAGGAAATTAAAAATGAAATTACATTGTCTATAATGCACACACTATTTTTGTCTATAAACTTTTATCCCAATTTGGAAAGGGCAATATTTATGAAAATCACATTATTTTATGCAATAGTATCAATTTGTTTATTTTTCAATGTTTCCACTGCAATATCTGATTACGATGCTAATCTAGAAATTTTAGAGGCAATAATTGATGAAGAAACAAGTGAAGGACGTGCAGTAGTTTCATTATATGATCCTGATGTAAACAGTAGTTCAAGTTCACAAAATCTCGTTAATATAACCATATCTGGTTGGGAAAGTACTACTTTGCGCTTAATTGAAACAGGAAATGATACAGGTTCTTTTTTAGGTACTATTGGAATGGGTGGTGCTAGCACTATAATAAATGCAAATATTGGTGCTGGAGTTGGCGATACAATTACCGTTACGTTTACAGATGATCCTGATGCTTCTGGGGGTATTTCTGTAGTCGAAGATACCGCAGAAGTTGTAGCAGGTTCATTATCAGCATCGCCAACGCCTTCCGTAACGCCAACACCTTCTACTGTTTCAACAGAAGTATCTGGCAAAATAACTTCTGATACAACATGGAAAAAAGAAAATAGCCCATATCTTGTGACCGGAAATATTCTTGTAAATGAAGGTATTACATTAACGATAGAGGAAGGGGTTACCATAAAACTTGAGGAAGGCAAAGCACTTCAAATTGAAGGACAAATAGTTGCAAGAGGGAAAGAAGGAAAAGAAATTATATTTACCACTAGCTCCAAAAAAGACGATGACTATTGGAATTATATTTACTTTAGTAATACCAGTATTGGCGCAACCTTTGATAGTAATGGAAATTACGAGGATGGGTCGATACTTGAATATTGCGTAATAGAAAATGCTAGTGGTTCTGACGATCTTGGCGATGGTGCTGTAATTATTGATGGAACTAATCCTTATATAAATCATTGTACAATTCAAAACAATTATGCTTCTGGTATTTATGCATATAATGTATCTGGTGTTTTTAAGATTACAGCTTGTGTAATAAATAATAATATCCCGTATGGAGCTGGAGGAGGAATTTATATTAGTGGCTCTATAGAACAAATGACTGTTACTATATCTGATTGCACTATAGAGGATAATAAAACATCATATGATGGTTCATGGGGGTTTGATGGCGGTGGAATCTATCTTTATAGTAATAATCAAGATGACATAATTTCCATTTACTATAATAAAATTAATAATAACAGTGCATTTTCTGGACGTGCAGACGGAGGAGGTATATATATTCCAGGAAATAATGGCGGGCACATAAGCATTTATAATAACACAATTAGCGGAAATGACGGTAGCGGTATATATATTCCAGGAAATAATGGCGGGCTCATAAGCATTTATAATAACACAATTAGCGGAAATGACAGTAATGGAATTTGTAGTTATGCTGAAACGACAATTTACAATAATATTTTAAATAATAATGAAAGTGGCTATGGTACTATTTTTATATCTAGTTCAAATAATAAAAGAAGTACTATTTCTAGCAATATGATATTTAATAATAATAGTGGTATTGTATCTTCGGGTAATACTGATATTACAAATAATATTATATGTGATAATAGCGTGTCTGGCACTTATGGAGAGGGTGGTGCAGCAGGAATAACTTGTAGCGATGGGGATTCATTTGAAATTTCTGTAAATCACATTATTAGAAATACGACTTCTAACTATTCAGTCGCAGCCGGTATTTATATTTCTGGGTCTAATGGTACTACTATAAAAAATAATACAATTACAGATAACAATTCAGAAGAGACTTCAGACAGTTATATAATTAACGTAAAGGATGATATTTCTTTAAACTACAATAACATTTTTAATAATACTGCTAAGTATGAGCTGTACAATGATAACAGTTATGGGTCAAATGATGTCAATGCCCAAAACAATTGGTGGGGAAGCACAAACATTTCTGATATAGAAAAACAGATATATGACTGGGCAGATGATAGTGATAAAGGATTTGTGGACTATGAGCCATTTGAAACAGACATTATTATAGATGCCCCTATATCCCCTCCTTCAGTCATTTCAGTTTCTGGCAGCAATAATTCGATTACACTGAATTGGACTTCAAACCCAGAATCTGATGTGGCAGGTTACAAAATATATTGGGGTACAAGCTCAGGTTATATTTATGAGAATTCGATAGATGCCGGAAATGTAACTAAATACACAATTACAGACCTTGATAATACCAAATATTATGTAGCCGTTACTGCTTATGATATTGATTATGACATTTCTAATGATACTGAAGATACGATAACTAATGAAAACATGACAAATGGTAATGAAAGTTGGTATTCAGCGGAAGAGGAAGTTTCCGTTACCGCAGAATCAACATCAACGCCAATACCAACATTAATTCAAACTCCAACACCAGTCATTGTGTCTACACTTACACCCACACCCATATCAACACCAAAAACTACACCAACTCCGCTAGTTATACCAACAAGTATACCAACACCAACAAAACTGGGCGCTCTATTTGGAAGTGTGGTTGACACAGATGGAAAACCAATTGCAAATGCAACAGTATCAACAGATACGGGAGGATATTCAACAAAAACGGGTTCTAATGGCATCTATCAATTGAACGATGTTGCGGAAGGGATCTATATATTGACTGCTTTAGCGGAAGGCTATGGGTCAGTATCACAAACGGTAACGGTAAAGGCAGGCGAAACAACTCAAGCCGATTTTACGCTATTACGTGCAGCAACAATCCCAACTCCTGTTTCTTCGCCTTCAGGCAACCCTATACCATCAACAACGCCCACACCAGTCACATCGAAAGGCAAAATATTCGGGTATGTCGCGGATGAAACAAATAGTCCTGTCAAAAAAGCAAAAGTAAGGTGTAAGGGTAAGAATTCAAATTACAAGGAAGTTGTCAAAACAAACAAAGAAGGGTATTTTGAATTGAATGATCTTGATGCTGATACTTACAAAATTACTGCCAAGAAAAAAGGCTATTACAAATCAATCTATAACGTAAATATAGAAACAGGAGAGGAAAAGGAGATTGAGATGTTGTTGGAGGAAAAGTGATTATTTTCAGTAACAAGGGGGTCGGTTAAGGGAATGGGGTTGCACCCTGATTAGTGTGTATGGTATTCATCATTGCTGTCAGATAATCACAGATCAAGGTGTGACCCATACAGATTCCGACATTTATAGAATAAGGATAAAAATGAATGTTAGCCAGGCAGAAGGAAGCGAACATGGCAAGAAAATGTCCAAAATGCGGATATGAAAGAAAGGCAACAGATTCCGCGCCGGAGTGGCAATGTCCGGCGTGTGGGGTGGCTTATGCAAAGGTTTCAAGTTCATCGCATTCTTCTACAGAATCCGTAAGCAATCATGCTGCTAAACGAAAAGAACCTGAAACCAGCTCTAGACGCCCCATAAGTCCACCAGTGAAGTTGTTGCTGGTCAGCTTTGTTTGTTTGGTTGTTGGGTTGTTGGATATTTCGCAGGGCGTGAACATATAAAATACGAATTGCGGCAAACGATGACGACCGCCGCCGAAGAAATGCAACGGAGCTTATTGACAGCATTTGGAGGTAATAGCAAACCATCGAACGACAGCCCTAGCGAAAAAGAATACAAGCCGGAGAGAAAGCGTCAAGCGCCTTTCTCCGTGTCATTGGTAAAAAAGGGCTTCATGGAACCAAATTACCGTGCTGGAATCCCGAGCGACGCAATTACCTTTACTGTGGCGTTCAAGAATCTAACAGGGAAGAACATTCGAGCCTTCGACGGCCAACTAACTTTTACTGATCTGCTTGATAATAAGGTTCTGGGCGCGTCTCTCGCGATCAATAATCCTGTTTCTGTGGATTCGGTTATGCAGTGGGATGGTCAGCTAGATTTTAATCAGTTCATTGATCGTCACCAGAGACTAAGATCGGCAGAGCAGGAAAATCTGAAGATCATATTCGAGGCCAAGAAGATCCTTTTTGCTGATGGTACGGTCGAAGAATATTGACTTGGCTAACAAACGCATCCAAGCCGACCGAAAAAAGCGCCGCTCCTATCGTCGCTCTGCTTTTTGCGTCTGCTGATGCTAGGCGTTGTACGAAGATAAGAATGATAATTAAGACAAAATAAACGATCAACAAGGAGGTTCATTTGCAAGTACACTCAAAATCAATTTTTGATGTATTCGACAGTAAACGTCGGTATCTTGTGCCCTTGTTTCAGAGGCAATATGTTTGGTCAAAAGAAGCGCAGTGGGAACCCCTTTGGGAAGATATAAAATCCAAAGCCTGTGCTAAATTAGAAAATCGTGACGTTGCTCCTCATTTTCTCGGTGCGTTAGTGCTTGATCAAATTCGCGGAACTTATGGAAATGCTGTTCCAGCACATATAATAATAGATGGTTAGCAAGGTAATATGGGTAATATAGGGACACTTCCCTTATTATTCCACCAGATCAAGCAAGAAATATGGGAAGTGTCCCTATTCTTCTCACAATAGTCTTTAAACATTGCGTAGACGACAAGGAGAAACATCGTGAAATAGGGACAGCGACTATTTATTGGTTTTCTTTGGTTTTCCCCATGGAAGAGCCCTTAACCTTCTTCCAAATAATGTTTCAATTTTTTTCATAAAACTATCATTGGGAGTTGTCAATAAATAAAGGTAGCAACTTTATGCTGATTTTACGTTCATTCACCCCTCAACGCATTAATCGATATGATACCTTTATTTATTGACACCGCCTTACCACACGGTCTTCCTGTCATCGAACACTCTTTATGTTCTCTATGGCTTGTTCTTCCTCTTTTTCCTTTAAATATTCCGACCAATCGTCTATCTCTTTTCCCAGATAACAATCTTGAGACAAGATAGGACTTGCCTCATTATTCACATGACTGCCCGCACTCGACCATTGGTATTTGTGTGGCTTTCTTACTATACCGACTCGAACAGGGTTAGTTTCCACATATCTCACTGCCGCATAAAGATGTCTTTCATCAATGATACAAGAGTAATATCTTCCCTGCCAGAGGTGTCCTTTCAATTTCCTTTTCTGATTGAAATACTGTGAGTACCTCATATGCAGTGTATTAAATGAGCGTGCAAGTGAATCCTCTTTCTCAGGTACACAAACAAAATGAACATGATTAGTCATAAGACAATATGCCCAAATCTTTAAGGTATATTTTGTACTGTATTCCTGTCGCCATTGAAGATATTGCCTGAAATTTGATTCATCTTCAAAAACAGGCTGTAGATAGTTTCCTCTTTGAGTTACATGATGTGGATAACCGGAGGCTACAATTCTTGCAATTCGTGGCATAATATAAACATTTAACATTTTATCTTGACTTGTCAATGATAAATAGTCGCTGTCCCTATTTTCTCTCTATTTTCTCCTGCCGCGTCAGCGCCGCCATGCTTCCTGCCGTCTGGTGAATGCTTTTGTTAGCTGAAATTTTCATTCATTTTCAACGTCTCGCAACAATGTTTGAGTTGCCTTTGCTACTATGGATCTTGGGTCGAGATGGTTCTTCAGGAGATGCTCGCGAGTCATTGCTCTCCATGATCCTTGACCAGGTCCAGAATATATAGCTCTTATTCTTCGGAGCACGTTAATTGCATCAAGTGCCCAATTACGGAAATCGTCAATATGCCACCAACCAACATTATCTGCATATGTAGGGACGTCTCGATGTATTTTTGCCTGTGTTGTTATCATTACTGTGTGGATTTCAGCATCATCATTCATTTCAATATTATCTCTGATCCATTTTGCGTGTGATGCAGCCTGTCGTACATGCTTAACAGGTACAGCATGGTCCGGTTTTGAGTCGCTTTTGTCTTCAGCTACCAAACATAAAGTACCATTTGAAATCCACCAAGGGTCAGGCGTAGCATGCCCGCTAGAATTCCCTGATTCGAACCCCAATAATTCTCCTAAAAGCCGGTGGGCTTCTTCGAAAACTCCACTGTTGTCTGAGTCAAGTCCTTCAAGTATTTTTTTAGCCATATTTTCGAAATTATGAGCTAAGGCAAAAGAACGACTATCAAACAACATTTCAATACGTTCTACATTTGTGTCCAATAAAATATCATCAGTATCGCGCTCTTCTTTTTTTTCTGTTTTTGAAGAAACCATGAGTGCGCGAAGCCATGTAACAGCAGGGAGACAAGCTGAAGCTCTTGTGTAAAGTTCCTCAGCTTTTGCTTGGTAAGCTTCATTGTCAAGTTGTCTATGTGTAAGTTGAGATGCGGCTCCTGCCAAATAATACCAGAAGCCCCTTAAACCTTTTAAGGCATCTCCCGCCAAAGCACTTGTTACCTGCTGGGCTAATTCAATACAACGTTCATAGTCTTGGTTCCATATTACATATGAATCCTAAATCCTGCAAACGATTTTCGCAATGCGAAAATCAGTATTTTCCACTACCAAGATTGGCAAAAAGCGATAACAGATATCCGTTTTTTAGCAATTGTGGTAGCGCTATTGTACTACTTTAAACA
>NZ_CAADGZ010000128.1:0-9424 GCF_900696675.1 uncultured Candidatus Kuenenia sp.
GGGGTTGTTTTTAATAAAATAATTCTTAACACCTTAGTTATTTGAAAAATCCAAGGGGATATAAAAAATAATGTAGCCCCTTTGGGGGCGGTCTGTTTGTAGCGCAATAAAATTCAACAGGTAAATAGCCCCGTAGGAGCGGCCTGTATATGATTGACAGGAAGACAGGCCGCTCCTGATTATAGAGACAGGTTTCAAACCTGTCTCTACGATCTGTTATGGTATCCTATCTACTACAAACAGGTTGCTCCTGCGGAGCTTATCGGTAATACGTTTTTTTTAAAACCAAAGTGTTACAATAATTCTTAACTTAATGACATTGGGTTGCAAACCCGACTGGATAGGACTTTTTTAAATACATTGATTAACTTTGTATTTTCTTCCCTAGTCCTAACCGCTATACGAAAATACTCATCATTGAGTCCGGCAAAGTTGGAACAATCACGAATAGCGATGCCCTGCTCCAGCATCCATTTACTCAGAAAAACAGAATTTATCCCTTCTGCGTTGATTTTAACAAATACAAAATTCGCCGCAGGTTTATAAGGAATCAATCCTCGAATATTTGACAACTCTTCGTATAAAAACACCCGTTCGTTTCTTATGAATTCTTTACTTGCGGCAATAAACGCATCGTCTTCCATTGAAACCATTGCGGCATATTGGGCAAAGGTATTGACCGTCCATGGTTCCTTATATTCCAGGAGCTTTTCCGCTACGTTTGCGTGGGCGACGAGATATCCTATTCTCAAACCAGGAAATCCGTAAAATTTTGTAAGAGACCGTACTACAATGAGGTTTTCAAGTGTACCTGCTTCATTTATCACCGTGTATCTCTCCGGCTCATCCACAAAATCCATGAATGCCTCATCTACTACAAACATTACATTTGAATGTTGTTGTATCATTGCCAATAGCGTACGCTTCTCAATTAATAATCCGGTGGGATTATTCGGATTACAGAGGAAAAGCATGCCCGCCTTTTCATCCTGGAAATAATTTTTATTGTAGTGGAAAGAAAAATCGTCTTCGTCATTGAGGGCATACGGGACTACTTCCGTGCCGCTGCATTTTAAAGCCTCTGGAAATTCACTGAAAGACGGTTGCAGGATAATTCCTTTTACAGGTTTTAAAGCGCGGGGCGCCAGATAAAATAATTCCGTAGAGCCATTTCCTACAACAATCTCGTTGGCGGAATGCGCTATTTTCCGCGCTATATATTTTTTCAGACTGTAGCAATCAATATCGGGATAATGCAATATATCGTCGAAATTTTCGAAAACTGTTTTGTGCACGCCTTCCGGATATCCGAGTGGATTAATGTTCGCGCTGAAATCAAGAACAGCGTTTTTGGTATGTACATTTGTATGCTCTCTATATCCGCCATGACCCTTAAACATATTACACTCCGGATTCTATGCCTGAAACTCTGCTTTTAAAAAATACGAAATTCGAAGTACGAAATACGAAACAAATCCGAATAACAAGACATAAAATTCAAAACACACAACAAATATGAAGCACGAAATGCGAGAGACGAAAGAGGCATTTGTTTAGAATTTCGAATCATTTTGTCATTAGAATTTGTTTCGTATTTCACCATATCTGCGGATAAAAAGTATTTTCACCTGAAAATGTCTGCCATTTAAACTACTCTTCTGAAATATTCAATGCGGCTGATTTTGCCGTATGACTCCCATTTAGTTTTTGTACCAAAAATTTTCTTGCCTCACCAATGGTAAGGGGTAAATTTGCCATTGAAATGTAATCTTTATCCCTTAACAGCCTCATAAGTTGCGCTATTTGAGGCAATTCGAGATACATCTTCTCCAATTTCTCTGTTTTCGAGAAAACGTTTTCCGGCGTGCCTTCACACACAATATTTCCCTCATACATAACGGCCATCCTGCTCATGTAAACAGGCACAACATCTACCACATTTGTTGCCATAATAATGGTAATCCCACATTCATGGTTAAGTCTCTGAAGCAGCCTCATAAGTTGTGTTACTCCGGCTGGGTCTAAACCGCTCGTGGGTTCGTCTAGTAAAAGAATTTCCGGCCTCATTGCGAGCACCCCGGCAATGCAAATCCTTTTTTTCTGTCCATAGCTTAAATACCCAACAAACTTATCTGCACAGTGTCGCATATTCACTAACATCAATGCCTCTTCCACCCTCCGCTCAATTTCTTCTTTTGAAAGCCCTAAATTCATAGGCCCGAATGCCACGTCTTCCCGTACTGTTTGAGCAAACAACTGATCATTCGGATCCTGAAACACAATACCTACGCGTTGAACTATCTCACGGGAAGGATACTTCCGTAACGGTCTTCCGTCTAAAAGAACCTCCCCCTCTTGTATTTTCAATAAACCGTTGAAATGTTTTAATAAGGTGGTTTTCCCAGACCCGTTTGGCCCAAGAATTGCCCAAAATGCACCTTTTTCAATATCCAAACATACCCCGCCAAGGGCAAGTGTCCCGTCCGAATATTTATACCGGATATTTTTAGCCTGAAGTATTACCATATCCGTATATTCCCCGCATAGAGAAGAAAGGGGAGAAAGAGGGTCATCCCTGAGAAATAAATATATTCATTTTTACCCAAGGGCTTTAAATGGCAGGTTAATATACATCCTCCCTTATAGCCCCGTGCATACATCGCCTCAGAAGTGCGCTCCGCCCTTTCAACGGCACGGATAATAAGCATTCCACCCAAAATCCCGAGGGATTTTATTGCTTTTAACCATGAGGCATGCCCTAAACGCGCCTTTTGCGCAAACCAGATTGCAGACACTTCATCCAATAATTGGAAAATGTACCGATACATAAAAGACATAAGTTCCAGAACGGTATCCGGCATACGAAACCATTTAAGTCCTGCATTTAGCCGACTCATTGTTGTAGTGAAGGCAAATAAAATCACCAGAGAAATCCCCCCGAGTATTTTGCCTCCAGTTTGCAGTCCGCCAAGAAGACCTTCTTTCTTTAAGGACATGATATATCCCCCAATGGAAAAAGAAACCCATTCCTCTTGTCCTTCATGCAATCCCTTGACCACTAGCATCATAACCGCAAATAATAATGGCAATACCATCTTTTTTATTATTGCCAGAGGAGAAATTTTCAGTGTAAGCAGAAAAACGAACGATATGAAAAGAAAAGAGAGAGACACAAAAACATTTTTTGCCCATATATTTATTGCCAGCATTGATAAGATGTAGATCAACTTGACCCTTACATCGATCCTCGTCAACCAGTTATCTCTCCGGGCATACCTGTCTGTAAATGTGAGATGAAAAAATCCCATAATGAGACGCCTTCTCTAAAAAACTTTCTCTGCTCTGTGGTTAAAATCCTTTTTGCCGGTCTGAGGCATTACCTCTTAAGATACTACATTATTTCTCATAAAATATCTTTCTGGCGTTAAACCCTATAACAAAGCCTCCTATTACACCGGCAAGTGTGAATACAAACAGGAGCAAATCCCCCTGATCAGTATTAATGTAAGGATCACGGGGTGGACGTCCATACTGGCTGGCATATTTTCCTACTATGCTCACATCAATTCCGGTCCACGCACCTTCACCTTCAACTGAATGGATTGTTCCTGTTATTTCAGTGGCTTTTGCCTGATTTTCATGTTCGGTTACACGAATCATCTCAAAATTATCTGCATGCGCCGCAGATAAAAATGAAACCATACCGGCCAAATAAAGTAAAAAAACGATATACACGGTAAATTTAAACAGGTTTTGCATTTTTCTTTATCATCCCAAGTTGAACCAAAATATCCGGCCTTCTTTTTTCTATAAAAACCAGAATAAATCCAACAACCACGCCTTCCACAATACATAAGACCCCCTGTGAGGTCATCATAAAGACGCCAAATATTTCTGCAGTCGCCCTGAAGAAAGACCCACCATTATTTATTACGAGCAATCCCAGTTCAATAGAGGTACCCAAATAAGTAAATAAATCAGAAATTACACCTGCAAAGAAGCCGCACCAAAATAATGGCATGCCGCAGCGCCGGGTTATTTTGAACGCAAAAAATCCGGAGAAAGAGCCTAAAATACCCATGGAAAATATATTCCCGCCCAGCGTTGTTAACCCGCCATGCGCCAAAAACAAGGCTTGAATAAGCAAGGCAATGCCCGCTATCAGTACACTGACAAAAGGTCCCAGCAAAATAGCACTCATGCCTGTGCCGCATGGATGGGAAGTTGCCATTCCGTTTAATGCTACGACGGGAACGGGGAAGCACGAAAAAACGAATACTGCCGCTCCCAGCATGCCAACTAACGGCAGGTAACTATGCATCTCTCTTTTCTTCCGTTTCACCTGGTAAATCCCAATACCTAAAAAAGGAATCGAGACGGCAAACAATGTTACTGCCCATTCTGTGGGCAGAATTCCTTCTGTAATGTGCATTGCATATGCAGCCTTATCGGAAACAAGGAACACGAGCAAAAAAACCGTTATATTTAACAGAAACATTTTTGTACTTTTCAAAACTTTCTCCCGTAAAACAAAAAAACCCATACCTTCAATGTTGAAGATATGGGTTTTCTATTTTATCGAAAAAATAGGCTTGCCGCCTATTCTCATGAAAATAATTACACTCAAAAACTTCACCTTCTTTACCATCGAAGATTTCGTGAAGCAATTACAGGCAGGTCTTCTGGCTCCCGGATCGTTCTACTGGTCACTCCTTCCCGGAAAGCCGTTTAAGCGACTTTTCCAGTGGCGTTGTGACGTTCGTCCCCGGTTACAGCGGCGGGTCCGCTCCTCGTCGCAAATTCTGTTTTGCGGCATGGATTCCCTTTTTATTTCTGCAATAATGAGAAATCACCTGTAATCGAACATAGTAATAATAAATAAAAGAGCGGTCTGATGCACGAAAGACTTTCGGGATTCTACTTTGAGCAAGTCAAATTTGTCAAATGGAAAATAAAACGCTTCACTGTAAACCATGCATTTTATCAATTGCAGCGTTAATGGTAACCATGCAAAACCCTTATATTTGCTCATATATTCTATTGATATGCATACGGTAACTGTATATATTTCGTAAAGTCAAATGGATAAACTATTTTCCGCAAATAATGAGAACCATTAAAAATGTTAGATATTTCAAAATTACAACTACATTCAGGCAATACCACGCCAACATCAGTCATTTATGCCGTACTCCTTTAGTTTGTGTTTTCAACCTTAATTGCAATTACCTATGAGAAGACCTTTCGGGGGCTTTCCTACTCAAGAAATTTTGTTCAGGTGCTCATACTCAGTTCCGTAGTGGCGGCAACTGTTATGCAGGCGATAGGGGACAGCCTTGCAAGGGGCCCGGTATGCTTGGCGCATTGGCAATTGTTTGGTTCAGAACCAATTTCAGAGACCCAAGAGATATTATCTTCATGTTTGCAAGCCTCGCGGCAGGTATTTCTGTAGTAGTCAAAGGGTATACTATTGCGACAGGCGGCGTTATTGGTTTTTGTGTTATTGCAGTTATCCTGTATTTTTCCCCATTCGGACAAACCAGTTATTTTGACGGCATGTTGCGGTTTAATCTTTAAAACCTTCCCTCTTCAAAAAATATGCTTGAAAAGGTTCTTCATGACTATTGTAAAATCTTTGCGCTCATTACACTCTGTGATATGGTGCAGGGCAATCGCCTTGATTACGCCTATCATATAAAACGGAAAAGGATGAAAAGGATGAAAAGGAAATACAAGGCATAGACTATTTTGTAATATGAGTTTACAAGGTAAGGGCAAGATAATTTCTCCGCTCTGCAGCCTTCAAATACAGACGACTTTAAGGGGTGTATTATGATGGTTTATGTGTGTGTGAAAATCGGTGTTCAATTTCTTTTGGAGTAGGTATAAACCTCCCCTTCATTCATTCCAACCGCATGGATGTCAATCGCAGAAAACTTCAATTTTTATCTGTAAAGGGCGAGCATGAAGAACTAAAAAGGTCTTTGGGAGAAAATGTGCGATTACTTTCCGGGGAAATGAACAACATATTTCGGCAGTATGATGTGCTCATGGAAGAAAAAACAACGGGCGGCACGGAATCAGCACTAAAAAAATATATGGAAACAGAAGGCATCGATCCGCTAATGCTGCTCGATATGCAGGAAAGCATTGTTAAAACGGACATCCTCATTAAGCAATGGCAATATGAAATTTACACAAAGTACCTTGAATACCTGGATATCTCAGGGCAATTAACCAGACTCCCTATTCGAAATTATCTTTCCCCGGACTTAGGGCAAATAGAGTTCTAAATATATGATTGAAGAGACAGCGCTGACCATCCGGAGGCGATACGAGTTGAAATTTGTCATTCCAAAAGAAATGATAGAACCCATTTCGCGTTTTGCTTCTATTTATTGTTCTCCCTACAAATATTCTTCAAATGCTGATAATGGTTTTTATTGCATAAACAATCTGCATTTTGATACTCCAGATTATTTATTTCTTATGCAAAGGCTGGACAAATGTAACAGAAGACTTCATCTGAGGATTCGTTCGTACCTCAATTCCAAAAAGTATCGCTGTTTTCTTGAAGTGAAAGAGAAGACCGGGGATATTGTCAACAAATACAGGGCGCCTCTTTATGATGAAAACTGGCGCAGGATGTTTGAAGACCTGGATTATTCATCGTGTGAAGAAAAAGACTTTGACCCGAATTCGTCCAAAACGCATTTCCTGAAGACGGCATATTTCTATAATGCAACGCCTAAAATGTTGTCTCAATATTGGAGGAAGGCATATGTATCCAATGTGAATGAATATGCGAGGGTAACGTTCGACACCGACCTGAGATATCAGCCGGCAGGGGGATATTGTATTATTCAGGATGAGAATAAAGTGGTTTCGCTGGATGACGAAACGCTTTTTGCCCAGAATGCAACGTCATACTGGAACTCAAGTGCTACACCATGCAGGTACCCTTATGGATGATCGATCTTATCCGGCATTTCAATCTCCAGCGGCAGGGTTTTTCAAAATATGTTGAAGGCATCATAAATGTCCTGCAACTTTACAAATATGATTCCGGGGTGAGACAGGCATCATCTGTATTGTTTTAACACAGAATTAAAGTTATGATTTACGGCCAAGGCGCCATTGCTCCAATTCCTTTTTTAATGGCAGCCAATATTCCCGATCTTTTTTCCTTTCGGCACTTTCTTCTTGTATGAGGAGAGATTCAATTTCTTCCACGTTTTGGTTTAATACTGCTTTAAGCAGTGACCGGGTAGGTATAAGATTTTTACATAATGCAGCATTTTTCCTTGCTATTTCCATGAGTAAAACAGGAGTCCTGCATTCCATGAGCCAGAAAATAATCTTTTCTTTCCCGGCTTTTCTATAACCCTGCGTGACGTCGGTTTCAATGAGACGGCGAATCATGGGCCAGTCCTTTTCGCGCTGCGTCTTTTTAGCCTGAATTAAATCCGGTAGTGAAAGAATACCCATCTCACCAATCTCCGGCAACTTCACAATGGACCTTCTCTCCCATAATTGCTCAAAATCGGAACAGCCTCGCATTTTAGCCATCATATCAATGCGCAAGCCTTCTACCCCTTCTGCATTGCAACGGAAATGGCATGCATGACCTCGTCTGAGTACTTGTTTGCCCAGTGGCGGTACAAATATGGTTTCAGCTTTCAAACATTTCAGTGCCTTTTTTATAGCTGAAATGTTCTTTGTATCAATCCCGATAGAAAAATCTATATCACGACTGAACTCAGATCCGCCGTATAAAATGCACGCCTGGCCTCCCATAAGCAGGTATCGAACGCTGCAATTCTGGAAAGTCAAAAGGGCTTTGTGAATCGGGTTCTGGATCAAAACTCCCTCCAAGTTCTAAATATATCGGCCAAAGTTTAGAGCTTTCAATGTATCTCTGTTCAGGTGTTAATTTCGCCCAATCTTCTTGTTCTTCATTAAAAAATAGCTTTAAATTTATTTGCATGGGTAATTTTCTCTATTCTGACCTACCACATAAACTAAACGGTTACAAAATTTTGCAATTGCGTGGGTTGTGCTGATAAAGCCAGCAACTATCGCTGAAAACTGTATAAGTGGGTCGGCTTGATAAGCCTTTGTCCGAAGCGCTAGGTAGATGTTTTCGTTGTGGACAAATCCCTTTAGTTTTAGAATATTATCATTGTTCTGCCTGATTTTCGAAGTTTATAACACAATGGGAGAGATATTAAAATATCTTTGCGACTGCAACTGCAATGCTAGTGCAGCCTGCGACGATAGCGAATATTTTCATTAGAAGATCGGAGTGTGAGGCTTTTATGCGCCATTCCAAAGTAGTCATTTCTGTGTGCATTTCTTTGCGAAACTCATCGAATTGTTTATTAACGCCGTCGAATCTTTTATTAATCTCGTCGAATTGCCTGTTTGTGTCTTCGTGCATTCTGCTGATAAAGTCTTTTAAACTCTGCTGTCCGTCAACGTGGGATTCCTCTATTATGTCCGTAAGCACCTCGGCTTGTTCGTGCGGGAATCCGACCGCTTCTAACTTTCTGATATTACTGAGTTCTTTGGTTATTGGCATTTTAGTCTCCTGTTTAGAATCCTATCATTGTTCTGCCTGATTTTCAACGTTTATTGCTGCCTGCAAAACCTCCTTTTCGAATTTACGATTCTAGATTTTAGATTTAAAAAATCGTACTTCTAAAAATGTAGGATTATAAAATCTTTTCTAATTCTACAGTATCTCCACTATTGCTTTTCCAACGGTAAATAGCTCCCTTTTGACTTTCAAGCTTGTTGAAATGCTTCTTGACTAAAACGAACGTTTCTTATAAAATTTCCAAACCATACGTTATTTACTAAATACGACAAACTTGACAAAACATTCGAATATAAAACTTATAGCCATTTGGCTCAAAACACTCACGATTTTGATGTAAATGCTGTAAATATCGCAAATGATATTGTTGCAGTTTTTTAAAGCCTTTAAGATTTTGCGCCCATAGCTCAATTGGATAGAGTCACGGACTACGAATCCGGAGGTTGGAGGTTCAAGTCCTCCTGGGCGCGTTTTTACTTAACGAGCGATAGTCTTTTCTATACCCGTTTGTGTTTTGCCCCATAAAATGCATACCAAATAAGCTGAGGTGTTTTATCATAGATGAACGGCATCGGAATTGATTCATAAATTAAAGAGCGCGGATATATATTATTTTCTTAACAATACCAAGATTGAGATTTTATACCTATCTCACAACGCAGCATAGCCGCAACCAAAAAGATTTTAATTACGAAACACCTAGCGCGGCCTTTGGCCGCAACCAAAAAGGTGATTTTTAGTTTATTATAAAGTATAGTAGTATCCTCGTAAATAGTAATCAGACAATTTGGAGGACACTACTTATGAATAAGTTGATGGAATTAT
>NZ_CAADGZ010000129.1:0-9352 GCF_900696675.1 uncultured Candidatus Kuenenia sp.
ATTTACGAGGATACTACTATACTTTATAATAAACTAAAAATCACCTTTTTGGTTGCGGCCAAAGGCCGCGCTAGGCTTATCCATATCATAGAAAACATCCGGATAAGAATGCCATAGAACATCGAGATTGTAGGCATGACGACGGTCTATCATATTACGCTTAGCAAGTTATTATACAGTTTCTACCTTTTAGCAAAGCGAAACTTGAAAGTCAACACAAAGTATAAGCCACTGTGCTTGACTTTTTATCAATTTAGCAGTCCTTCCCTGCGTACATTTTACTGTGTGCGCAATTCAGCCCCTAATTTTTTATACAAAGCGTCAAGTATTACAGCCGACGCATCATCAACCTCTTCGCTCTTTAGAGTTCTTTCGTAAGATTGGAAACAGAGATTAAATGCAATGCTTTTTTTCCCTTCGGGAATTTGTTTTCCCCTGTATATATCAAAATAATTTACTTCTTTTACGATGGAAATATTTGCGCCATTAATACAATCTTCTATGGACGCCCACGTTTTTTCTTCATCAACAACTATCGCAAAATCCCTCTTAACCATTGGATAAGGAGAAGGTTCGCAATATTTTTTATCAAAATGAGCTTTTTCAACCAAGGCATCTACGTCCAGTTCTATCAGGGTACACAGCGTTTTAAAACCTAATTCCTTACTTGCCTCTCCAATATAGCCAAGGGTTTTGCCGTCCATTAAAATTTTCGCTGCCTTTTCATTATTAAATAACCTCGTTTTCTCATGGAACGTTACCCACTCATATTTTTCATGTATTTTAAGATTTTTTAAAAGTGATTGAACAATCCCTTTTCCCTCAAAAAACCCTGCAGAATCTAATAGTGACAAACCGACCTTTTCGTGTGGTAATTTTTCTCCTTTAAGATAAATTTTTGCAATTTCAAATAGTTTTACCTTCTCGCACCCATGATTTGCATTATGTATCTTGACTTTTGCCAGGCTGGGCAATAACGAGGTACGTAAGACACTTTCCTCCTGTCGCAAAGGATTTGCTATTTCAACAACATCTTCACCCGACCAGAGATTCACTCCCTTCAAAAAAACATGATTAACGATACTAAAGGTCTTCGTCTCATAAAATCCTAATCCTGTTAAATTATTGCGAATAAGGTTTTCTACAATCTCGTATTTACTCTTTTTACTACCGCGAATGCCTATTGATGTTTTGGCGGGAATATTATTATAGTCATAAATCCTGCTCACTTCTTCTATAAGATCAATTTCACGTGACACATCGCCACGAAAACCTGGAATTTCAACATCAATAAAGGTATCAGCACAATTAAGAATTTTAAACTGCAAACTCCTTAGAATATCCAGTATTACCTCTCTGTTTATATCCACTCCCAAAATCTTTTTTACTCTTTCTATACGAAGCACTACCTTTTTCGCTTCAATTCGATTTGCACTAACGTCTATAATACCTTTGCACATTTCACCGCCTGCATGCTCAATGATTAGTTTTGCTGCCCTTTTTGACGCAAAATCTAAGCCCAATGGGTCAACACCTCTCTCAAAACGACAGGAAGAATCAGAAACAATCCCCAACGATTTGGAAGTACGCCGCACCTGTCTCGGCTCAAATCGGGCGCATTCAATAAGAATATTTCTTGTAACATCTGTTACCTCCGTTTCCTTTCCCCCAATTACGCCGGCTATTGCGATCGGCCTCTTTTCATCAGCAATAATAAGCATGTCATGAAAGAGTACACGTCTGGCGCCATTGATTGCAACGATCTCTTCCCCGCTCTCCGCCTTCCTTACTTGTATTTGTCCGCCTGACACCTTATCCAAATCAAATGCGTGAAGGGGCTGTCCCGACTCCATCATTACATAGTTTGTTATATCCACAATATTATTAACAGGACGAAGCCCAATGCATTTCAGCCTTTTCTGCAACCACTCCGGAGACGGTTTCACCATTATATTACGTATCACACGAGCTGTATACTGTGAACACAGCAACGGCTCTTTAACATCTACTTTAACATTTTGAGAGATATCACCATCACCTTCACGGGAAATATCCGTGCATGGCAGTTGCAGGCTTCCTTTTGTAATAGCTGCCACTTCTCTTGCAATGCCGATAATTCCCATGCAATCAGAACGATTAGCAGTAACTTCCAGGTCAATGCAGTAGTCATCCCCAAAAGGTTCAATGCCTGCCGCCACCAATCCGGCGCCGGTCAATTTATCTGCGAGCATTTTGGGAGACAAATCAAAGCAAACGTACTCTTTTAACCAACTATGGCTAATCTTCATAACACTTTTTTCTCATTTTAATCTTATAAAAAGGTATAAATCCTATTCAAAATTGAGAAAGAAAACGCATATCATTTTCATAAAATAAACGAATATCATTTATGCCATACTTTAACATGGCGACCCTTTCCACTCCCAATCCAAACGCAAAACCCGTATATTTTTCTGCATCATAATGAACGGCTTCAAACACATTAGGGTCAACCATTCCTGCCCCTAAGATTTCCACCCATCCGCTATATGAGCATACGCTGCATCCTTTGCCATTGCATAGAGAACAGGAAATATCCACCTCGGCACTAGGTTCCGTAAAAGGAAAGAATGAAGGGCGGAGCCTCATTTGAACATTCTGCCCAAAATAAGATTTTATAAATTGATTCAGCGTGCCTTTCAGGTCAGCAAAGCTTATGTTTTCATCCACCAACAAGCCTTCCACCTGGTGAAACATAAAGGAATGACGCGCATCTACCGTGTCCGGTCTGTAAACGACGCCAGGCGCAATGATACGAACCGGCGGTTTTTGCTTCTCCATAATGCGAATTTGAACGGTGGATGTTTGACTCCGCAACAATACATCTTCCTTTATATAGAACGTGTCAAAATCCGTTCTCGAAGGATGGTCGGAAGGAATGTTCAGTGCATCAAAGTTATAATACTCCAACTCAACTTCAGGTCCGTAAGCGACCTCAAACCCCAATCTGGCAAAAACGTCCTTGATATCATCGATAGTTTGGGTGATAGGGTGTTTTTTGCCCACATCCGTTGGCTTTCCCGGCAATGTAACATCAAAAAACTCTTTCTTGTTTGCAGGTTTTTTATCCAAAGACAAACTGTTTATTAAATCGGTAAGCGTCCTGCACATTTCATCTTTTAGAGCATTAACCTGTTTTCCATAAGAGGCGCGTTTATCAACAGGTAGTTTTGGTATGACTTTCATCAATTCACTGACTATTCCGGTCCTGCCAATATATTTCACACTAAGCTGCTCTGCCTCTTGCCGTGTTTTTATCTTGCCAACTTCATTATGAAACATTTTTTGAGCATCTTGTATTTTTTCCGGCATAATGAATAATTTCCTAATGTTTATAAAAAAACACAGGCACGCCCATTCATTGTATTTTGCAAGGAATAAGCGTGCCTTATTTATACTAATTTCTGTTGTATTGTTGAAGAAATGTTTCCTGGAGTTATAATGGGAGGTCTTAGACCGTGAATGTATGGTGAAATTATAGAGACACCCCTGCTTTTCCCTTTACCATCTCCACCAAATTAGCAAAGGCAGGTTTATCATTAACCGCCATCTCTGCCAACATCTTCCTATTTATATCCAATTTCGCAACCGTTAGCCCACGGATAAAACGGCTGTATGAAATCCCATGCTCACGGACAGCCGCATTAATTCTTGTAATCCAAAGACTCCTAAACTCCCGCTTCCTTACTTTTCTATCCCTGAAAGAGTATGCCATCGCGCGAATATACGTCTCGATGGCTTTTTTATATAAATTACCTCTGCCTCCCCAGTATCCCTTTGTCTTTTTTAACAGCCTCTTTCTGGATCTTTTTTTTGCACTTCCATTTGTAGCTCTCATATTACTTCTCTTTCAAAAAAAACAATAAAACGTGTAATTTATTCTTCTAACATTGCTCTCTTTATATTCTTGCTAAAACCCGGAGATGCTTCAATCTTCTTTCTTAGCCGCTGTTTTCTTCTTCCCGATTTTCCAGACATTAAGTGGCTCTTCCCGGCTTTTGGCCTTTTTACTTTACCATTTGCAGTAATTTTCACCCTTTTTTTAAGGCCTTTGTGTGGTTTTAATTTTGGCATGTGTGCTTTCCCCTATCAAATACTAAAAATCCCATTCTTTTCTATTAAAGTTTTTTTAACACTTTAGTTTTTTGAAAACTCACAAAAAATACGGTTGTAGCTACGGACAAGATGTTTCCCTGGACAAAATATACCACTGCCTGCGCGTAGCAACCTGTCAAGGTTAAGCCAAATATGCAAATCGGGAACTCCATACTCGTGAACCCTCACAGTATATACCCTTTTTTATTTTACTTAGGAGATAAAATAATCCCCATCCTTCTATCATCAGAAATGCGGTCTTTCTCTACCTTGGCAATATCTTCCAGTTCTACGGCAAATTGATTTAAAACACTATCACCCATATCGGAATGAGCCCGTTCGCGCCCTTTAAAAAGCATCATCACAAGCACCCGATCTTTATTTTCTAAAAATTTGCGTGCCTGCCGGATTTTTGTCTGTATATCGTGTTCACCTGTTTTGGGCCTGATTCTTAATTCCTTCAACTGAACCACTCGCTGTTTTTGCGTTTTCTTCTTCTTCTGCTTATATTTAAATTTGCCGTAATTCATGAGTCGGCAAACAGGAGGGTCTGCTTCAGGAGCAACCTCTACCAAGTCCATCTCCACACTTTTTGCCCGTCCAAGCGCTTCATCTATACTGACGATCCCAACTTGCTCGCTATTTTCGTCAATCAGCCTCACTTTTTGAACACGGATGCGCTCGTTAATCCTTAATATCTGTGAAATATATGTTCTCCTCCATAATTAAGATTACTTTTTCTCCCGTACCTCCTCCTCAACCTTGCTGATAAAGTCCCGAACAGGAAGCACCCCTTCATCCCCGTTCTTCCTGCTGCGAACAGCCACTAATCCTTCTTCCATTTCTTTATTGCCAACAATCAATAAGTAAGGAATTTTTTGTAACGTGCCTTCTCTGATTTTATAACCAATTTTGTTGTTGCCAATATCGCATTCTACCCTAAAATTCTTTAAAAGCAACTCAGTTTGCAATTTCTTCGCATAATCTATTTGGGCGTCTGTTATCGATAATATTCTCATTTGTATCGGCGCAATCCACAGAGGAAAATCTCCTGCAAAATGTTCAATTAAGCATCCAATAAATCGTTCCATCGCACCCATGACCGTACGATGGATCATCACAACCCTGTGATGATAACCATCGGAACCCACATAATTGACGTCAAATCTTTCCGGAAGATTAAAGTCTACCTGTATCGTAGGGCCTTGCCATCCTCTTCCGATAGCATCCTTTACCTTTATGTCGATTGCAGGACCATAAAATTTCGCCTCTCCTTCCATACGCGTGTAATGTAACCCTGTTTTCTCAAGCGCAATTTTTAACGCATCTTCTGCATGATCCCACACATCATCCCTGCCGATATACTTTTCTTTTTCACCTTTTCCGCGAACACTCAATTCGATCTCATACTCATTAAACCCAAAACTCGACAGCATAAATTGCGCCAGCTTAATTACCTCTAAAATTTCCTGTTCTAACTGATCAGGGGTACAAAATATGTGCGCATCATCCTGGGTAAAACCCCGCACACGTAATAAACCATGCAATACACCGGATCTTTCATACCGGTATACCGTCCCCAATTCACCCCATCGTAACGGTAAATCGCGATAACTGTGCAGCTTTGTTTTATATATAAGCACTGCAAAAGGGCAATTCATTGGTTTCAATATGTATTCGTGTCCATCAACATCGATAGGTGAATACATGCTCTCCCGGTAAAAATCCCAATGGCCGCTCGTCTTCCACAGATTGATCTTTGCTATGTGCGGACTGTAAAGTATTTCGTACCCTCTCCTGAAATGTTCTTGTCTCCAAAAATCCTCAATGATGCTTCTCATTCTAGCGCCCTTAGGGTGCCAGAACGCAAGCCCAGCTCCGCCGTCTTCATGAAAGCTGAAAAGATCCAAATCTTTGCCAATTTTCCGGTGGTCACGCTTTTCAGCCTCCTCCAGCATCTTTAAGTATTTTTTAAGATCCTCATTGGTAAAGAACGCTGTGCCATAAATACGCTGTAACATAGAATTCGTTTCTTTCCCACGCCAATAAGCGCCTGCAACACTGAGGAGTTTAAAAGATTTCACCCTGCCCGTCTTTTGAATATGAGGTCCACGACATAGGTCAACAAATTCATTTTGGCGGTAGAAAGAAACGGTATCGTCTTCAATGTCTCTTATGAGTTCCACTTTATACGGTTGTCCGCTTTTTTCCATTTCTTTTACTGCTAACTCCCGGGGCATATCTGTTCTCTCAAAACGAATATCTTCCTTTATGATTTTTAACATTTCATCTTCGATCTTTTTCAGATCTTCTGTGGTAAAATGGTTAGGACAGTCAAAGTCATAATAAAATCCGTTTTCGATAGTAGGACCTATCCCAAGCTTTACCCCAGGAAAAAGTCTGCAAACCGCCTGCGCCATAATATGCGCTGTACTGTGGCGTATTATTTCCAGTCCCTCCTGTGTTTCTTCCGTAATAACAGAAAGAGAAATATCATCTTTTATAGGATAATTAAGGTCTACCAGAACTCCGTCCGCCCTCGCAGCCAATGCGATCCCTCCCATCTTGCTGTTTATGTTACTTGCGACCTCACCAATAGTTATATTATCTTCGAAATCCTTTTTAGTTCCGTCAGGTAATGTTACTTTAACCATATTTTCTATTTTATTTTGAAAGCAAAGAATTAACTTAATACATTACTAATAAAAATGTTACGATTATAAAAAAATTAAATAATAGGTATGCTATTAATATTTAATCCTCCAAGGGTTATTTTTCAAAAAATAACGTATCATAAAGATGTAGTTACCCAATTTTACCGCTTGCCAGTGCAATGAGGCGCAAAAACTTTTATAGTTTAATTGATTTCATATTTGGTTTTCAAGTGTTTTCTACTGTTTTATTTAACGCAAATGAATCATGCCGCGCTATTCTTACGCATCGATAGTATTTTAGTAATTTGTCCCCTAAAAATAACTCAATAATGTAATGATAGCCTTCAAAGAAAAGAGGAGCTTTATTTATGTCAGATTTATGCCAAAAATATTCGACGCAGAATAATTATTCCTAAATTTTATGTATTGACACCGGCAACATAATTTTAGCATAATCTCACTTTTACTTTACACAGATAATGTACAAGGAGAAATATTAAATGCAGGAACAAACGATTGGAATAATTGGTGGGAGTGGACTTTACGATATCGAAGGCATCACCGACGTAGAATCTTTGTCTATCGATACTCCATTCGGCAAACCCTCCGATAATTTTACTTTAGGAATTTTAGAAGGAAAAAGGGTCGCTTTTTTACCACGACATGGAAAGGGACATACTATATTGCCTTCTGAACTCAATTTTAGGGCGAATATCTATGGAATGAAAAGGCTGGGCGTTGGGCATATTATTGCCGTAAGCGCTGTAGGAAGTATGAAAGAAGAAATAAAGCCTTTAGATATCGTCATCCCTGACCAGTTTTTTGACAGAACCCGTGGTAGAATAAATACTTTCTTTGGCAATGGCATTGTAGGCCATGTAAGCTTCGCCGATCCTGTTTGCAATAACCTTGCCACACTATTACATGAATCAGCAAAATCCGTGAACGCCCGTGTACATAAAGGTGGCACGTATTTATGCATGGAAGGACCCCTTTTTTCTACACGCGCAGAATCACATGTGTATCGCCAATGGGGTGTAAGCGTTATAGGCATGACTAATCTCCAAGAGGCGAAATTAGCCAGAGAAGCTGAAATATGTTACAGTACACTTGCAATGGCTACAGATTATGATTGCTGGCATGAGGAAGAAGATCACGTTACATTAGAAATGGTTATCTCAAATCTTAACAAAAATGCGGAAATGGCAAAAAAAATACTCAAAATAGCTATTCCCAAAATTAAGCAAAGTAGGACATGTATTTGCGCTACTGCGGCAAAGGATGCTATTATTACCAATAAGGACATTGTTCCAGAAGAGACGAAAAAGAAATTAGAGGTTGTTTTTGGTAAATATTTAAGGTAGTGCAATACCGCATATCTTGCTATGGCGTGGGTGAGAAAAAGGCCCGGAGTGTTATTTACTCCTGAGCATGATCCCCACACCAAATCTTCCTGTTCTCCCATTTTCTTTTCGATATGAATAAAAAAGGGCATTATTACAGGAAGTACACCTTTCAGCTATTTCTATATTTTTCTCCGGAATACCCATTTTTATAAGCTGTAATTTGTTCGTTGTCCATAAATCAAAATGCCCTTTGCCATCATGTTTTTCATGTAAAACTATATCACTTTTCTCTTTTAAATCGTTATTACTCTTAACGATTGTCGCTATATCTACCTTGTAGCAACACGGCCCTATTGAAGGGCCAATACCTACAAGGATATCATCCCCCGAACTCCCAAATTTATCTTTCATCAACATCACTGTTTTTTGCGATATCCGATGAACAGTTCCCTTCCACCCCGCATGTACAGACCCAATTATTTTTTTCTTCACATCAAAAAAAAGAACAGGCACACAATCTGCTACGAGCACCATAAGGCAAATATTTTGAACAGAAGTTACCATTGCATCCGTCGCAGCTACTGCCGTTTTATAATCATTAGCCCCACAACCACGGCGGTTCTCCAATATAATCTCGATATTATCCGTATGTATCTGTTGTGATGTGGTAAAATTTTCCAGCGGAATGCCCATTGAATTTGCCAGCCGTTTTCTATTTTCTACAACAGTATTTGAATCATCGCCTACGTGAAACCCTAGGTTTAGATAATTATAAGGATTATGACTATAACCATCCATCCTGGTAGTTATAAAATGGCTAATTTCGCTATATTCCAATAAATTCTGAAAAAAACACGTGGTTATTAAGTCTGTTTTTTTTTCAATCATAAAAAACCAGTTTGAAAATAGTTTGGGGAAAATAATTGTTTCGCCCGTGTTTCCTCTTTTGGCAAAAACAATACAATGTGTACAAAATGATTCAGTTTATTTACTTATTATAAACTATAATAACCAATATTAATTACCGTGAAAGCCTTGTAGGTATTGGCGTTTAAGGCGATTCGAGTTTCCATTCATCATCCTAGAAAAGCGCTGTACACGGCAAATCCGGGCATTCCCTTCCAAACATGGTAACAAACAATACCCGCCATGCCACTATCATATAAAGAGCAATACACGGCTTGATACGCTCCGCTGTCTCCAATTGGCGCTCTTCTA
>NZ_CAADGZ010000130.1:0-9341 GCF_900696675.1 uncultured Candidatus Kuenenia sp.
ATATCTGTTATCGCTTTTTGCCAATCTTGGTAGTGGAAAATACTGATTTTCGCATTGCGAAAATCGTTTGCAGGATTTAGGTGTAAGTTATATTTTCCTTATATCAAAAAAATTTAGGTATGTCCCGAAAAAAATGTGTTTATTTAAAAAAAATTTTGCCCTCTCTTTGAAAAATTGTTGTTTTTAACCTCTCCCTTGCTTTAAATGCCGGTTTTTTATATCCTCTCAGCGTACAACGCACAAATAAATAAGCACGATAACGCTTCACCTACCCACACTTAATATCACATGTTCTTGCAATGCTAACCTTTACAACTACTGCCAAGTTAGGTTGATGCGTATGACCCAAGCCCTTGGCTATATGCTTTCAATCCTTCAGGCCTGTCGTATTTCGGTAGTTTGACAGAAGCGCAAACGCATGTATCCATTAACCCAAAAGTAGGCATCCATTTGTATACACCCAAAATAGGGTATATACAAATGAATTATTTTTAATATGCTATATGCTATAGGTTTTTTAATGAATATTTGCAAAAAACCTCATTCCCTAAGGGCGCATGGGGAAGCATGGAAATGTAGCGCCGCAACCCTTGTGGCTGGCCAATGTTCCGTATCAAAGTATTTTGTAGTTTCAAAGTAGTGTGCGTTGTGAGATACGGGTTTTCATATAATCAATAATGGAGGATGGTAAAATGAAAAAGAAGAACAAGTTTTTTGTATTACTTGCGGTTCTTTTGCCGGTCGTTTTTTTCTTCAAAATCCTCCTGGCTGATACAGGTAAACCATTGTCTAAACCAATAAGTCCGCAATCTGTAATCAAAAACCTCTCTCCGGCTTCGACCGGGGATGAGCAATTGAGTATGGCAGAGGTTGTTCAAAGGACAAGGAAACTTCAGATGCCTTTTATAGCCAATGAAGGGCAAACCGATGAAAGGGTAATGTTCTATGCTAACACATTTGGGGGAACGGTATTTGTAACGAAGAATGGAGAGATTGTCTATTCCCTGCCCCAACGAAAAAATGGAGGGGCCGACGTCCATGCCCACAACAGACCGGTAAATCCTCATAAATCCCCCATTAACAAAGGGGAAAAGGGAAATGCAGGGGGATTTGACGGTATGCATCATCACTCGCCTGCAAATAGCCCGTCAGTAAAGGCTGGCGGACAGAATGATACGAAGCAGGATGACGGTAAACAAGGCCATTCCGAAAATAAAAAGAAACAAGGGACAAGGGGAGTAGTATTGAAAGAGGAGATGGTAGGCGGCTGGATTGGTAAGATAAAAGGGGAAAAGAAGGCCACCACAACTGTGAACGACTTCAGAGGAAATGATCAATCGAAGTGGAAGACCAATATCCAGACGTATGATGTGGTGACGCTTGGGGAAGTTTATAATGGAATAGAACTAAAACTGAAGGCGTACGGGAATAACGTCGAAAAACTCTTTTATGTAAAGCCTGGCGCAGACCCCACGGCGATAAAACTGAGACTGAGCGGTGCAAAGACATTAAAAGTAAATGAAGATGGACTGCTTGAGGCGGAGACGGCGTTAGGTATCGTCAAGTTCACAAAGCCCATAGTCTATCAGGAATCCAAAGTTCCTTCTACCACTACAAAAAAAAGCCGTTCTTCCGCTCCCCTTGCGGGAAAGGGTAGGGGTGAGGGGGATCTCAGTGACAGACAATACATTGAGGCTGCTTATGTTGTAATAGGTAATGAGTATAGTTTTAAACTTGAAGACTATGACAGGTCACGGGAGGTTGTAATTGACCCACTCCTTGAGTCCACATACTTGGGAGGATCCGGAGGATCTGGTGCGGACTATGGTAATGCTATAGCCATAGATTCAGGGGGAAATATCTATGTGACTGGTTCGACTGGGTCACCAGACTTTCCCACAACTCCCGGCGCCTATGATACTTTTTTTAATGGTAGTGATTATGCCTTTGTGTCAAAGCTCAATAGTGACTTAACCAGCCTCCTTGCATCCACCTATTTGGGAGGAGTTGGCGAAGATTCTGGCAATGCTATAGCCATAGATTCTGGGGGAAATATTTATGTGACTGGTTCAACCGGGTCAACAGACTTTCCAACTACCCCGGGTGCTTATAATACTTCCGGTAGTGGCTTTGTATCAAGGCTAAGTAATGATCTAACCAGCCTCCTTGCTTCTACATATTTGGGAAACGCAGGCACTTCAATAGCCATAGACACTGGAGGAAATATTTATGTGGGGGGGGGTGATACCGTATTTAAGCTCAATGGGGCGTTAACAAGTCTCCTTGGTTCCACATCTTTGAGTGGAGGATCTATCAGTGCTACAGCCATAGATTCATATGGAAATGTCTATGTAACTGGTTCGACCGGGTCATCAAGTTTTCCAACAACCTCGGGTGTCTATGATGATTATTTTAATGGCGGTAGCGATGTCTTTGTATCAAAGCTTAATAGTGCATTAACGAGCCTCCTTGCATCCACCTATCTGGGAGGAGATGGCGAAGATTCTGGTAATGCTATAGCCATAGATTCGGGGGGAAATATCTATGTGACTGGTTCAACAGGATCAACAGACTTTCCAACAACTCCAGGTGCTTATGATACTTATTTTGATGATTATTATGATTTTAATGTCTTCGTATCAAAGATCAATAGTGATTTAACCACTCTCCTTTCATCCACATATCTGGAATGGGTTGCCAGTGATGCTGGCAATGATATAGCCATAGACTCAGAGGGGAATGTATATATTACGGGTGGTTCTAATGTATTGAAGCTTACTGGTGATTTAACCAGCCCCCTTGCTTCAAAATATTTGGGTGGAGGATATGGAGATAGTGGAGGATATATTAGCGCTATAGCCATAGACTCAAACGGGAATATATATTTAACTGGTTCGGCCTGGTCATCAGACTTTCCAACAACTCCGGGTGCTTATGATACTTCTTTTAATGATGGTTATGATGTCTTTGTATCGAAGCTCAACGGTGATTTGACCAACCTTCTTGCATCCACATATCTAGGAGGGTCTTCCGGTGGCTTTGATTACGGTACTTCTGTAACTATTGACTCAAGTGGGAATGTATATGTAGCAGGTTCGACTAGTACGTCAGGTTTTCCAACAACCTCGGGTGTTTATGACACTTCTTTTAATGGTGGTCATGATGCCTTTGTATCGAAGCTAAGTAGCGATTTAACAAATCTCCTTGTATCCACGTATCTGGGGGGTTCTGACGATGATTATGGTGATGCTATCGCCCTCGATGCAAGCGGGAATGTATATGTGACGGGTGAAACTTTGTCATCGGACTTTCCAACCACCCCGGGCGCTTATAATACTTCCGGTAGTGCCTTTCTAGCAAGGCTCAGTAATGATCTAACCAACCTCCTTGCTTCAACATATTTGGGATCTGGCTGGGGTTCAGGCGATTCGATAGCCATAGACTCAGGGGGAAATATCTATGTGGCTCGTGGTTCTGCTGTGTTGAAACTAAATGATACATTAACAAACCTCATTGCTTCCAAATCTCTGAACGGAGGGGTGATCCAGGATATTGCCATAGGCTCAGGAGGAAATATCTATGTAGCTGGCAGTACTTCATCACCAAACTTTCCAACAACTACGGGTGCCTATGATACTTCTTACAATGGTAGTACTTATAGAGAAGATGCCTTTGTATCAAAACTCAGCGGTGATTTAGCCAGCATCCTTGCATCCACGTATTTAGGGGGGACTAATTGGGATTATGGCCGTTCTATTGTTATAGATTCAGGGGGGAATGTATATGTAGCTGGCTGGACTAACTCAGCAGACTTTCCGACAACCGCTAGCGCTTATGATACTTTTAAAGATGGTTGGACAAATGCTTTTGTATCAAAGTTAAGCGGTGATCTAACAAAACTCCTTGCATCAACATATCTTGGAGGGTCTTCCGGTGAGTTTTGCTATTCTCTAACCATAGACTCATGGGAAAATGTCTATGTGGCTGGCAGTACTTCATCATCAGACTTTCCAACAACTCGAGGCGCCTATGATACTTCGTTTAACGGCATCCTCACTGGTAACGAAGATGCCTTTGTATCAAAGCTCAATAGTGATTTAACCAGCCTCCTTGCATCCACATATCTTGGAGGAGCTAGCAGTGAATTTTGCATGTCTATAGCGATAGCCCCAAATGGAGATGTCTATGTGACTGGTGCGACTTGGTCTTCAGACTTTCCAACAACCACTGATGCATATGATCCTTCTCTTGCTGGTTATAGTGGCGGTCCTACTGATGCCTTTGTATCAAAGTTTGACAGTAATCTTTCCGCAAATCCGGTGACCGTGCCTTATGTGAGCCTGAATCTAGCCGTGGATGGAAACTTAGACGAATCGGCATGGGACATTGCAACCGATGTGAGTAATGTGGTCATTGGGACTACGAACAACACCGCAACGTTCGGGGTACTCTGGGATAATACCTACCTCTACGTAGGTGTTAAGGTGCTGGATGATACCCTCTATAATGACTCAACGTCTGTGCATGAAAATGACAGTGTGGAGATCTATATTGACGGCGACCATAATCACGGTACGACATACGATAGTTACGATCGTCAGTTCATTAAAGGATGGAATGATGAAACACTTTTTGAAAAAAATGGTAAGAAAACGGACGTATTGCATGCCTGGGCGACAATTACTGGCGGGTATAGTATAGAACTGGCCATACCATGGAGCAATCTGGGAATTACCCCCACGGCAGGTATGACCATTGGCTTTAGTGTGGGATACAATGATGACGACGATTGGTCGGGTCGTGAAGGACAGGTTGTCTGGATAGGAACGGCAAATAATTATTTGGATACATCGGCACTGGGAGACATTGTCCTTGGAGAAGCACCAGCGCCAAGCCCGGAAATTATTAATGACCTTGTTGCCTTTAAACCTGTACGATCAACATATCAGACTACTTCTGATACAACCGGTTGTGGGGATGAGTTTGTGGGGCAGTTTAGTTTCGATGCAACGCTGAAAAACAAAAGAAATAACCCTCCGCTTACGGATCTCGTGATGGAGGTTGTAGAATTAACGAATAACAACGTATTGCAAAATGCCGATGGAGTACCAGGCGGGGTGGGAGCAAGGTTGACTGTTCCAAATATTGGTGATTATGCCGATGGCGTACTAAGCCCGGGGGAATCGGTAGATGTCTCTTTCATTATTTGCTTAACTGAGAGCAAGTCGTTTGGTTTCGTTGTGGATGTATTGGGGATTAAGGAAGGACAAACAGATTCTTTACAAGTTGCAGAACTCCAATCAACAGACATTAAACCAGGTCTTGCAAAATTCGGGAAAGGATCAGGACTTATGAGAAAAGGTTTCTTTCGCAGATTCCATCCTTAATTGGAAATATGTTTTGAACACATACTACACATAACGCACGTAGCGTAAAAGGAGCGGCATATGAACACGGTAAGGAACAAAAGGGAAAGGGGATATGGAAGTTTTGCTTATTTGGGGTATGCGCAGGTGCTATTCATTTCATTCACAGTCTTCGCACTATCTGTGCCACGTACCATTAATGCTACTGATTTTCTTGTCAGTAACGTTTCACAATTGATTAATGCAATCAATGACGCTAACAATGAAGTTGAACATCCGGGAACCGATACGATTACCATGGCGGCTGACACCTATACCCTGCCGGATGTGTATAACGATACCACCCATACCGACGGACCAACGGGCTTACCTTCTATCAGAAGCAATATCACCATAAAAGGTGCTGGTGCTGACACCACCATCATCGAACGTAGCGATAGTGAACCTTTTTTTCGTATTTTTCATGTTGCTGATACAGGAACTCTGGAGTTAGATGGACTAACCGTTATGAGAGGTGCTACTGCTACTGAACGAGTTCCTGAGGATTCAGAACATGACGGCGGTGGTATCAGGAATCTCGGCAAACTGACAATAAAAAATAGCACAGTCAGCGACAATATGGCCGGTGACGATGCTGGAGGCATCTATAACGCAGGCACGGCAATAATTACCAGTAGCATCATCAGCAACAATATAGCCCATTCCAGTTGTGGTGGCATATGGAACCTGGGAACGATGACAATCATCAACAGCACCATCAGCAGCAATCAGAGCATAGGAAGAACTGTTAGTGCTGGTGGTGGAATCGGAAACAATGGAGATTTAACGTTAAGCAGTTGCACAGTCAAAGACAATGCTGACAATGGCGGCACTGGTGGCGGCGGTGGTGGTATCATCAATCATTCTGGAAACCTGACGATAAATAACACCGATATTAGTGGTAATTATTCTGTTTTCGAGGGGGGCGGAATACACCACAGAACCGGCACGATGACAATTATTAACAGCACAATCGCTAATAACACTGTACCATACCACGATGGTGGTGGCATATGGGTTAATTTTCTAGCACAATGCTTGCTCATCAACTGCACCGTCAGCGAAAACAGTGCTGGCCGTGGCGGCGGCGGAATTGCTTCACCCGTAGGAAACACAAGCGTAAAAATACAAAACACCATCATTGCTGGAAATACAGCGTCACAAGGGGCGGCGCAAGATTGTTTCGGTGATATCATATCACTGGGCAATAATCTTATTGGCAATACTACTGGTAGCCACGTCAACATCATCCTTCAACCAAGCGACCTCACAGGGGACTCAGGTTTGGGCGCCTTCACCGATGACGGGACACCTGGCAATGGCCACTTCCCACTGCTATCAACCAGCCCTGCCATTGATGCAGGCGCCAATGACGTGTATCAGGATTATCCTGATACACAAACTGACCAGCTTGGGAATCCTCGCACAGATGGCAATGGCGATGGTAGTGTTGTATGCGACATTGGTGCAGTAGAGTACCCAGGGATTGTTAATGACTTTGTTAGATTTGTAAGGGATCGTTCAACTTACGTGATTACTACTGATACCACCGATTGTCCACCTGGATTTGTTGGAAAATTTAGCTTTGGTGCCAAACTTACAAACAAGAGCAGCAGTCCGCCCCTTACAGGCCTTGTGGTTTTGGTTAAAACATTGACAAATGGAAATCTACTCCATAATGCAGACGGAGGGGATGGTGGAGAAGGGGCAACAATGACCATTCCATTGACAGCAGATGCTTATGCGGATGGTGTACTAAGCCCGGGAGAATCGGTAGATGTCACTTTCATTATTTGCTTAACGGAGAGCAAGTCGTTTGTTTTTGTTGTGGACGTGTTGGGGTTTGAGACGGAAGAACAAACGGATCAGGAAGTGACGAGCGCAGATGCATCACAAGTCAAAAAGCAATTAAAGAAAACAAAATCCAGGACTAAGGGTAAGAGATTCTTTGGCAGATTCCGTCCTTAATCAGAAATATGTTTTGAACACAGAAGGGTGCACGGAGAAATACCCTGCGTACCCTGTGGTTATTCTTCACAAAAAACAATGATAGGAGAATGAAAAATGTTAGAAAAAATTTCGGCAGGACACATAGGCCAGGTAGTTACAGGGATAGGTGATTCTCACGCCAGGAAGCCTTTTGCAGAACCCAAATTAACCTTCGTAGAACCAAAGCTTACGAAACACGGGGATGCAACCAAAATTACCGGCAATGGGCTATTTGGTACCTTTACACCGTAAATGAAAATAAAGAAATATTTTATCATAATGTAAGGTTTCATTTACCCATGACAACGCAAAGGGTCTTCTCTGAAAGATCCTTCGTTTCCCTCAGGATAAATAAAAGCAACTTATTATGATAAATTATATTGTTGGCCTTTATTTAGTTATAATAAGTAAACTCATAAAAAAGAGGATGGGAAGATAGGAAGATGAGAGGTTGGGAGGATAAGAAGTTGAGATGACTGAAGCAGGGGTTAATTTCTATTCTTTATACGAAATAACCGTTGGGGTTCAGTGGAAAGGGGAAGGGATTGGATATGAAATTGAGCAGTTCTTCTATTCCTTCCCCTTTACTCAAATATACAATGGCGGTAAGCCTGCTCACATTGAATTGAAATTCGTAGCGACAGATGTCCCCTCGCATATCCCATATACGGCATCACAACCACTCAACGGCTATGATTCTTCGATTTACGAGGCAGATGGTCACGTTTACCTCACCGACGGATTATCCGTTTTTCAGCTCCAACTTCAAGCGGGAACAGGGCTCGTAACCCTTCATCGCTCTTTTAAGGAAAAACCTCCTTTATCGAAGTATAACTTCTTTCTTGTCGGCCTTATCCATCTCCTTTCTTCCCGGGGTTTCTACGACCTTCATGCTGCCGGGCTTGTCAGGGATGGGATGGGCTATCTGTTTTTAGGGGAGTCAGGGAGCGGAAAATCCAGCACTGCCCTTAGTTTGGTCAGTCAGGGCTGGCACTATGTCTCAGACGATGCCCTTTTTCTTAGATCATCTGCGGACGGGATAGAATCCCTGGCCTTTCGGAAGCATTTTTATCTTGATCCTGCCTTGTCCCGGCAATTCCCTGAAATAGATCCTCATCTTAAGGGATCAGCAATGGGAAACCATACAAAACGATTTTTAGATGTAGAATCGGTCTACCCCGGTCGATTTCAACCAAGCTGTTTTCCAAAGGTATTGATTTACACCCAAATAGTTCTTCAACCTGAGAGTATGTTGATACCCGTAGATAAAACAACTGCTTTTATAAGATTGATGAGGCAAAGTTCATCGCTATTTTTTAAACGTCAGGCGGTCAATGTACATTTAGAGGCCATTAAGCGGCTTGTATCTCAGTCAGATAGTTACGAACTCCTTGCAGGACGCGATTTGTATGAAGAGCCGGAGAGAATTTCAGAAATTTTATCAGGTTTAATTGTTTAGCTACCAAGACACAAATAGGAGCATTCCCGATTTTTTGTAACCGTTCATGTGGCCAGGGTTTCAAACGGAACCACGGAACACACGTAACACAGGTAAAACAACTCTGACAGGGTTGATACTACTGTACATTTCATTAAGACATGGCAGAAGTCACAAAAAACCGGGAATGCCCCCGACATGAAAGCTGCAAGAGACGTGGCAAGCCTGTCCCCCGCTGGCGGGGGATTAAGGGGGTGGAATTGTCTGCGTAGAAAATCCAGGAGGCTTATCCATAAGCATTCCCAAACTGGATACTTCACTATGTTTAGTACAAGGTTTTGGAACGAGCCGTGCGTCGTTTACGCTGCATAGATACTTTCGCGGGTTCACTCATTAGAAGGCTTTTGTCAAGGACAAAATATCTCCGGTCGCAAAAATATCTACATTTTCACGTTTTGAATACCCCTCCAAGTACGGAATCGCTCTTACTGCTGTTTACGAAAATGACT
>NZ_CAADGZ010000131.1:0-9323 GCF_900696675.1 uncultured Candidatus Kuenenia sp.
CCAATTTGCCTGGTCGTTTTGTGAAACAGGACGAACGGTAATTGAATGAAGTAGTTCGTTGTGTGTGTTATCGATTGGTGTTGTATGCTGGTTCATGCCCTATAATATAAAATATTTTAGGGGGAATATCCACGTTTTTTTACATATCTTTGTATATTATGCGCTTATGGAAAACTTTGACAGCGCCGTGTTATGTAAACGTATTTTGTTTACTTTTCAATAAAGACGAAGTACAATCACGCAAACAGAAAACACACAAACCCCTTCCCGGAGTTCGTGAGTCCCGGATTTACATCTGGAAATAACGTTTTTTCTTACCGCCATTGCCAATGAAGTGAAAGACAAAAGCATACTAAGGGTTATTTTAATGGCAAACGGTTTACATCAAAATTTTTACGCAGACACACTAACCCCGGAAGCAGTTAAAGAGGGCGCAAAAACCATAAGACAATTTTCAAAAAGACTGCGTAGCGTGTTTGGTCTTTAATTTTGCTATTCAAATTTCAAACAAAATAGTGTCTGTCCCTATTTCCTGTCTAAAAACGACTCCATATCACCAATTCATTGGGAAATGATAAAATAAAAATGAAAAAATTTATACAGGATCAATTTGTTGCAAAGTTTATAAGTAAATTTAGACCTTACTGTAAAGATAAAATGATAGTCACAAAGCCAGGTGACGATGGAACTGCTATGATCGACTTGGGCGAGCGACTTCTACTAATTACAACTGATTTTATAAATGCTACCCCTCTAATGATTACTCTCGGAGTAGGAGGGTATTTCGACTTAGGAGTGTTATTAGTTTCTTCAAACCTAAGTGACCTCTACGGGGCTGGTGGTTGCCCTTTTGGTATTCTACTAGCCGTTATGTTTCCAAGAAATGTTTCAGATAAAGATGTAGACAGCTTTATTTCAGGAGTAGAGTTCTATGCAAAAAAATACAACGTTAAGATAGTTGGTGGTGACACTAAAGCTGGAGAGAAGCTGGCTTTAAATGCAACTGCTTTTGGCTTTGCTTCGTATGACGAAGTACATCCTGAAAACGGTGCAAGGGTTGGTGACATTATAGCAGTAACTGGATTTCTTGGTAGTTGCTCTGCTGCTACATTTTATTTCTCACAAAAAAGAAGAAATAAACGTTTCGCGGAATTTTGTACAAAAGCACTAACTCGCCCTGAACTACCCTGGGAAGTTTCTGAAGAAATTAGGAAACGTAAAATAGGTCATGGTGGTATAGATATAAGTGACGGCTTAGGCGGTGATCTTTTAAAGCTATCTAAGCAAAGCAAAGTTGGCATCGAAATTGAAGCCGAACTAATTCCTATACATACCACTGTTAGAGAATTAGCAGAATATTATAATGTTAATTCGTTAGAATTTGCCTTTGGCTTGGGAGGCGATTGGCAACTTATTGTTACTTTAGAAGAAGCCGACTACGAACGTTTACGGAACAAAGGTTTCCAGATAACCAAAATAGGAAAGGTGATTGAAAAAGGTTGCCGGTTAAATTATAAAGGGAAAAAAATCAAATTACCTGCTTTCGCTCATAAAGATTTTCGTTTTAATAACTTGGTGGAGGAATTTAAAGATGTTATTGGACAACGTTTTTAATCCCAAAGTAAAAATTCACACAAAGAGAAACACCTTTTGCACATTTTGTGATTTAAGACCCGATGAGGTTATTATAAAGGCGTATAAGGATTTTTTTATTTTGATAGATCGTTATCCGCTTATGGAAGGTCATTTACTAATAGCTCCAAAAGAACATTTTGCATCTTTTCTTGATCTTCCTATCGATGTGCATACAGAATTAAATCACATAAAAAGTGAAATAAAAAACCTAATGTTAGATTCGTATGGTAAATGTAGCTTTTATGAGCATGGGCGTAATTTTCGAGGTTCTTTTGAAAACAGCTTGTCTCCCTGCTTCCATGCCCATATGCACATACTACCGGTTAACTTGGATGTTTTCAAATTGATGAATGTTATAACCAATCATATCGCTGAAGGTGAGATTCCACAATCGTCAGTCTTACCCAAACAGGAATATTTATTGCAGTCACTCGACGGCTTTCATTGGGAGGTGTACCACCCCACAGAAGAATTAGCTAAAAATTGTATGCGCGGTTTTATAGCAAAGGCATTAAAAATAGAAGGAAGAGCAAATTGGAAAGACACTTCAGCAATGGGTGGAATCAAAAACGATTACGTCAAAACATTTTTAAATTTTGAATCAAGTTTAAGTACTTAGAAAACGTTTTTAACTTGATCCTTTATGCAGAAAATAACGATGAAAATGGTTTTTATCAGCGGTAAACTAAGTGGAATTGCGCATGAGAAATTTAATAAAGAGATGGCAAAAGCGATACGTGCCGAAGGCTATGATGTATATCTTCCACAAGAACAATTACCAAGGAAAGTGCATAAAAATTGTTTGGAGATTTTAAAAAATAATGAAAAAGCAATTGGGAATTCAGATATCGTTCTTGTAATTTTTGACAACATGGATATGGGCGTCGCAATGGAATCTGAATATGCTTATGTTAGAGGAAAACTGATAATAGGTTATAGGTCAACCTTTGAAAAGAATTTAGGGAGTATGGTTGAAGGGTGTGTGCTGGTTCACCGTGAATTGGAATTTTCAAATTTAAAATAAGCTACTAAAGCTGGAGCTTTGCCCCAGACCCCAGGGTTTATTTTAGGCATAAGAGGAACTCTGGTTCGTCATTCTTTGATTGTGAGTGAGAGAGGAGCGATTTGCCTCCTCTCTAGGAAAGACGATCCGTCGTCCCCAGTTCGGCTATCCCTCGGTAGGTTGCTCCTCAGCAGAGCCTACTTCTGTTTTACCGAACGGCAAGATACTATTCCTTCGCCTCCTTTCTGTCAAGCGATTTTCCGTTTAGCCGGCCGTCGTTCCCTTGCTTCACTTAATTTACGGTCTCGTTCGGAAAAGATTTCTTTTTCACGTCCAAGCAATTTGTCCTGCGGAGCGATATAACCTATTGCGCTATGTAATCGTTTCGTGTTGTAATGCGCGACAAATTCCTCCACAATTCGCCGGGCGTCTTGCAGGTTTACAGGGCAATAGGGACGAATACTTTCCTGCTTTATTGTCTTGTGCCACCTTTCTATTTTCCCGTTACTTTGAGGATAGAAAGGCGATGTTTTTACATGCGTCATTCCGCTTATCCGGATATACTCCTTGAAATCCTTTGCTATAAACTGCGGGCCATTGTCAGAAATAATCCTTGGCTTGACGTCAGGATACTTCTCTTTAGCCCGTTCCAGGATAATTTCTATCTCCGTTTCCTTCATTGTTTCCCGAATTTCCCAATGGACTATTTGCCTGCTATAGCCGTCTAAAACTGCGCAGAGATAATAAAATGTGCCGCCAATATTCAGGTACGACACGTCTATGTGCCAGTGTTCATGCGGTATTAAAGGCTGCACAAACCCCGTTCCTTTTTTGGATGGCTTCCTGTTCCATTCCCGCATTACACCGGCATTCACCAACACCCGGTACACGCTTGACGGGCTTACGGCCACAATGTTAGCATCCAGCATCATAAAGGTCAGTCTACGATAACCTTCAAGAGGATACTCTTCATAATAGGCAAGGATCGCCTCTTTTTCCCACTCTTCAAGCCACGTATCACGCGGTATCCACGCATTGTGCTCATTTACTTTGCCGTAACGAGTTCTCCATTCATTAAACTTAGATTGGGAGATACCAATCCATCTGATCAATTGGCGCACCGGTATTTCCGCCTTTCCAGACCACCTATTGACAAAATCAACTACCATATCCCTTGTATCATGGGCTACCCAAATGCCTTTTAGTTTGCCCCAAGACTTTTTTTTAGCGCAACGTGTTCCTCCATCAGTTCGGACAATACCTCGTTTTTGCGGGCAAGCTTCTTCTCCAGTTCCAATGCCTTATTCTTCCATTCCTGGCACTCCCCGTCCTTCCCTTTTCCAAAGGCGTATACGGCATTTGACAGCAATTCCTTCAGCCAACGATAGTACATGGTTGGATGAATACCATTAGCGTCACACACATCCGAGAGTGTTTTCTTTTCAAGTAAGTGTTGCTTCATTATCTCCACTCGTTTCTCCGGTAGATACCTTTTTCTCATACTTACTTCTTTCATTTTTCCCTCCTTTGAAATAGTTTAAGTATAGCTTATTTCAATAAGAGAAATTCCATTTCCGTCTGAAGCAAAACAGGTGTTGGGAGCGGATAGATAAGGAATCGAAGGCAAACACAATTGAAGATGTTGGAAAAATTTTGCGCAGGCTTAGAAATAATTTTGGTATATTTTCTTCAGAAAGTCGTAAATTAATCCTTGAAGAATAATATTTAAGATAGTTCCTATACTAATAATACCAATAATAACTTTCTTAATATTTTTCTTTACGTATTTTATTAAGGTTTTTCCTTTTTCCTTACAAAATATCTTAGTACCAAGCCACAGGAAGCTCATAATTTGGGAAATAGTTTTTGACTCAAATTTAAATGTATGGTAAACTTTTGCAAAAATTTTTACTAACTCAAGGTCCTTACTACAGTATCTCCAATCATCAAAAGGATCTCTATACCCGCTGTCATTAATGATATCATTAATGGTATCCATGTATAGCTTGTATATATGGGTTTTTGAGAGATGGTCATAAGGTGAGGAAAATATAAATGGTTTTAATAAATAAGCGGGTTTACTTAATTTTATCCATGCACCACCCTTCCACGTAAATGTAAATTCCGCAAAAGTATATTTCTCAAAGTTAGTGACATAATCATTAAAAATTTTATAAACAGTAGGATTAGTTTTTATGTTTATTCCTAATTCAAGAATGGTACCAAGCACGACAATTTGTTTGGAGAGAGTCATTGTTTCCGGTTTTATGTTCTTCAACAACCATTCATAACCAGTATTATAAAACGAGGTGTTTGTGCGCTTTGCAATTTTAAGTGCCAACAATGCGTGGCAGGTACAGACGATATCTGGCTTATTAGGAGAGCTCCCGTCCATGAAGTAAGTCCATCCTCCATCTTTTATTGATTCACCTAAAGCTTTTATGCTATTTTCAAGTGCTTGTTTAAATTTGTTGTCTTCTGAGTTTACTCCTGCCAAAGCAATTATAAAATTAGATAGTTTTGGAACTTTATTTTGTGTGGAATTAGGCTCTGAATGCTCTTCAACAAGCCACGCAACCATCTGTTGAGTTAAAAAGGTCGGGTCTGTCCCTAATGCCTCTTTACAACCAAGTAGAGCTTGAACTCCCATTGCAGTGCCAAATATACCATGCTGTGGCCCACCACTTTGATGGTGTGGTTCTGAGTCGTCCAGGTATTCACCTAAGGCATAATATGATTTTCCCAATTCTACGTGCATGGCGTTAAGTTTTTTCTTAGTTCCTTCCTCGATATACTTAATAGCCTCAAAAGTTTTAGCTTTAATCTTATCCTCGATCATATAATTACTCTTCCCTGATGACATCAATAATTCCTGTAAAAAGGACTTGTTTAGAAGCAAAAAAGGTGTAAAACACCTCTGTGTTTTTTACGAAAATCCCGAAAATCCTAAGAACATCTCGAAAAATAGAGGGCAAATTGGGACAGACACTATTTTGTTTAACAAATTAATCAAAGTAATACAATGTTTGAATATGCCACATACTGCAAGGTTACTTGTTCCAAACTACATTTACCATATTACACAAAGAGGAAACGTAAACATTCGGTAAACACGTCTTACACATGTTGATGATAGGAAATTGCTTTTTTCCATCCGGTGGTCAGTTTAGCAAAAACAAAGAAAATTACAAGTTTTTTTGTTTTATCAGCCCTGCTGAATATCAAAGGAAAGAGAAATGAGAGCGAACGGTATGAAATTATAGGAGAATTGTCATGCGAGGGGTAATGTGCAACACATTACCCGTTTTTTTGACAGAAAATGGCAAGACCGTTCCTACATCCTGTAGAAGAATACAAAGAAACGGTTAATTTTGTGCAATACAGGATTCATCGTAGCCGGGCCAATCATCTGCCAGTATATTGAATGCAGACAGGTCATCGAAGAGTTCATAAACCGGCTCATGGTTTTTAGGGGAGAAATTTGTATTGGGAGGGTCTCTGGAAGGTATCGGTGCCCAAAGGCCGAGGTGTTTCAGTATCTGCCGTATTACCTGTTGGTCAGTGATAAAGCTGATGATCTTCATCTCCCAACCACATTTCGGACAGCACAGTGGGTCTGCCTCATAGATCTTTTTGATACAATCGCGCCATTGTTTTGACGGGATGCGTCGGGGTTTGTATTCAGATACATCTATTATTTCAACATGATCCCCAGGCTTTTCTTGAGAATCATTCCCATGAAACTTTTCGGGGTAATCACCAAAGGTGTGTATGACAGAACAACACCGGGCATGCCATCCTGAAGTTCTATAACGTTTTGTAAAAAAATAAAAAGGAGGTAGGTCAGGCGTCCTCGCCTGACATTATTATGACAAGCGAGGATGCTTGTCATACCTTCCGTATGTACAACGGCACAATTTCGTGAGCAAAGCCCTGTCATGTTTAAAATAGATGCGCAGCATAATGGGAATGCTGAAGACATAGTGCCGATGGGGGACTGGATAGAGGTTGTCTCTCCGGGAGGCATCGAAGCTCTCCGGGGTTTCCAATACGCACATACGGGATATAGAAGACGGCAGAAGTGTCCCGTCTTTTGAAATGGTGATGAATTTTCTCAGCGCTTACGGGGTAGATATAGAGATGTTCCTGCGGGAGACGGAATATTTGTCGTCTCGTGGAGAACCGGAAGGTCTGGGGGCGGCAAGGCGTGTGCCGGTAATTTCATGGGCGCAGGCGGGTAATTGGCAGGAGTTATGCGCCAACTTTCAGTATGGCGGGCATGAGGAATATGTAGAAACTGATTCAAAAGGGTTTTTTGCTCTCAAGGTGAGGGGGAGGCAACGTTTAAGCAACTGAAAAAGTACGGTAAAACGTGCGTACTTCATCCCCTGAACCTAAAATACGATGACATGGAGCTTAACAAGGATATTGAATACAGAATCGTTGGCGTGGTGATGGAGAAAGTGAAGAGATACCGGTAATTTCAGAGCTAAATAAGATTATTTGAAACATAAAATACCATTGTGAAGGATAATCGAAAAGTATGTACTTATTGTTTAAGCACCTCATTCATACTGCCGCTACGGTATCCTTCTACATCGAGAGTGACGTATTTGTAACCTATTTCCTTGAATGTATTGATTAATTCAGTTCTTTTGCCGTTTTGTAATAATTTGAGAAAATCTTCCGGCAGTATCTCAATTCTTGCTATGGTATCGTGATGCCTGACGCGAAATTGTCGCAGCCCAATGCTTCGCAAATAATCTTCTGCGGCGGCAACGAGAACTAATTTGTCTTCAGTAATGGCTTCTCCATATGGGAAGCGGGATGACATGCAGGCGTATGACGGTTTATCCCAGTTTGAGAGAAGGAGGTATTTTGATATTTCGCGTATGTCGGACTTCCTGAATCCGAGGTCTTTTAAAGGGCTGCGTACGCTGAGTTCCTTTGCAGCTTCAAGCCCGGGCCTGTGTTCACTTGTATCGTCAAAATTGGCGCCATCCACAACATTCTTGAATCCTTGTGCCCTTGCAATGTCTTTCAGTTTTCCAAATAATTCCGATTTGCAAAAATAGCACCGGTTCGTGGGATTTTCCGCAAAGCCCTTAATATTAAGTTCGCTGGTATGGATGGTCATATGGGAGATACCAATCTCCTTTGCTATTTTTGTCGCCTCTTCATATTCAAAGGCGGGATATGTTTCTGAACGGGCAGTGACTGCCATAGCTTTTCCGCCTAAAACATCAAAACAAACTTTCGCGACAAGCGAGCTGTCCACTCCTCCTGAAAAAGCAACAACAACACTTTCCAATGCCTCTGCATAGTTTCTTAATTTATTAAGTTTTTCTTTCGTATCCATACTACTCAACTGTGATCAAATTTTTAATTTCAGCAAGGTGTATTTGAATATATTCCACTGAAAATTTACGATAAATCCAGCATTTTCTGGATAGCGGAATGTGCCTTTTGCGCGATATCCTCAGCGACCTTGACTTCATATACAAGGTCTTCCAAAGCCCACAATACCTTTTCCAGGTTAATGAGCTTCATATTGGGACAATCGGAAAGCGGTGTAACTGCGAAAAATGATTTTTGCGGGTTCTCTTTCTTTAGGCGATGTAAAAGACCGATCTCGGTTCCGATTATAAATTTGCCTGCACTGGATTCCCTGCAATATTTTGCGATTCCAGTCGTACTTGCAACATGGTCAGCCAGCTCAATAACATCAGGTGTGCATTCAGGATGCACCACGATTTTTGCCTGAGGATGTTCCTTTTTTGCTTTTACAATATGTTCCGCCAGTATCCTGTGGTGTGTTGGGCAGTAGCCCTCCCAAAGAATCATGGGACGGTTGAGCTGTTTTGATACATACCCGCCCAGACTCTTATCCGGAACAAACAGTATTTCCTGTTCTTTGGGAAATGAAGATACGATTTTTATTGCATTAGATGACGTGCAACAGATATCGCTCTCTGCTTTTACTGCGGCGGTACTGTTTACATAGCAAACAACTTTTGCACCGGGATACTCCTTTTTTTTCAGAATAAGTTCCTTCCGGGTAATCATATTTGCCATCGGGCAGCCTGCATTTTCATCAGGCAAAAGCACCAATTTGCCGGGACAAAGAATTGATGCGGTTTCTGCCATGAAATGTACCCCGCAGAAAACAATCATTTCCGCCTCAGTTTTGGCGGCCTGTTGTGATAATCCCAGGGAATCCCCGGCGTAATCCGCAATATCCTGTACTTCACCCCTTTGATAGTTGTGCGCAAGTATTATTGCATTTCTTTTTTTCTTTAATTCTTTTATTTTATCTATTATTAATGTAGTCAAATTCTAGGTGTTTTGTTGATGTTCTTGTATTGAGGTATCTTTTCATGCCAGTGTTTCTTTCTGAAAAACATGGCGTAAACGCTACGAAAATGAATGATAACACAGTATGATGCGATTTTAAATACTTTTTTTATGTGACTCTTTCGCCAAATGAGTCAATTGCTCCCAACTATTAATCGGGAGCAGTTATTTCATACGAGTGGTTATAAGCAAAGGGAATGTGTTAGGGGCTGTCAGATAATAACATTTACAACTTTGGATTGAAATATATTCTGGAATCGGCTAAAATGTTTTTATGTCTACCGAAAAACTTAAAGAAAAAATCAACGATATTTTACCCTTTTTAAATGAA
>NZ_CAADGZ010000132.1:0-9181 GCF_900696675.1 uncultured Candidatus Kuenenia sp.
AGAACCTTCGACGGGAATTGCCCTCGCGACAGGCATAGTCTCAGCACTGAAATGGCAACCAGTTTAGAATAAAAAAATGGCAATCATCTTCGTTTTTTGTTTTAATATTGCATCACATGGAGAAAACAATTTCATATCAGTTCATCTATAAAAAGGAGAAAAAAAATGAGTAAAGGAAAAGACTCTCGTAAAGAAGAAAAGAAAAAACCTACCAAAACCCTCAAAGAAAAGAGGGCAGATAAAAAGGCTAAAAAGAAGGCTTGAGTTACCGCCTTAAAAGCCTCCGTTGTTTTTGGCGAATTTTACTTAAATAGAGATTACAATTATAATCTTGATTTTGAGACTATAGGAACTGCAATACTGATGTTTGATTATGTAAAGCCGTATCAACAGATTCCATTTCAGTTCTCGCTTCATATTCAAGCATAACCAAAGAGTAAACTTGAGCACCGCAATTATTTGGCAGAAGGCAAAGACGATCCACGTCCGGAATCATTAAAGCTATTGAAAAAACACTTTGGCACTAAAGGATCAATTGTTGCATACAAAGATAAACTCAACAAAGCGTGCGAAGTATTTCCGGCTTACGGGGAGTGAAATCAGAAGATACAAGCCCGAATAGTTGATCTGTTGGATCCTTTCAAAGCCTTCTACTACTATAGCTACAAACAAGAGGGAAGCGCATCGATCAAATCTGTCTTGACAATGGGGTACACCTCACTTCCACGTGTGTGTCGCTCATGTTGCAATACTTCTGACTGAAAGTTTACTTTCCAGGCTGATGAGGCCGAAGAACTAGCTAACTCCAATCATCGTGAGATGGTATCGCTCAAAACTTATCATCAGATTGATTTATCTGGGCAGAAGGGATTATACCCCGATGAGTGGTATCTGATACAGTTCATCATCTACTTAATTTGATAAACGCCTTTGTCCGTAACACTTTAGTTTTTTGAAAAAGTAGGGGCGAAGCATTTGCCCGTTTTGGGTATGAACGCATTTATGACAATTTACAGCAAATGCTTCGCCCCTACATTGCGATTATTGGAATTTTTCAAAAAACTAAAGTGTTACCTTTGTCCTTGTTTTCTTCTGCTCCAGTGCGAACCTTAAAACATTCCTACTCGCAATATACTAAAGAATATTTTTTTGTAGATACAATAGCACCGCTTTTGCTATTCACACCCGCATAGAGAGTGGTTTAGTTAAGGAACTAAGTAATATTTGGTTGTCATACCGCCTTCATTTAAAAATACAAACATTAGGGTTGGTTATTCTGAATGGCAGAAAAAAAATACATGACATGGTTAGCACACGGCGGCGCATTCATTGATGAAACGCGCATTTTATTAGATATATTCGATCCTGCGGTAGATATTAATACGTGGGTGGAGCAGATCGTGCGCAAAAATGTTTTAGGAAAGAGATCCCGTTCATGGACCAATGAGATTGTTAAACGATATTTCCTCGCCCGGTTTGTTACAAAAGAGTCAAGCTATGCATGGAAGGCTCTGAAAATTTTATGCGCTAAAAATGTTGATTTATCCATTATCCGCTCTATTATGTATTATCACACAGCAAAAATTGACGATTTCTTTTATGATTTCGTGATCCTTGATCTTTTTGACCGATATTACGCAGGACAACTTGCTATTTCATCAGGAGATGTATACAAATTTATAGAAAGTGCAAAACCCGGCATGTTTGACCAGATGTGGAGTGATTCAGTAAAGGGAAGGCTATCACGGGGGGTAATGTCAACTCTGAGGGACTTTGGTATATTGGAAGGTAAGTCGAAAAAACAGATAGCCAACTTCTACCTGCCCATTGAAGCATTTGCGTATGTTGCATTTCTTATCCATTCACGGGTTTCTACCGGAGAGCTTATTATTCAAAATGAGGATTGGAAGTTGTTTCTCCTCAAACCCCAGGCCGTGGAACGTATGTTTCTTGAATCGCATCAGACAGGATACCTGAAATACCATGCCGCTGGAAGGCTCATCCGCATAGAATTTCCCTATCATTCAACGGAGGAGTTAGCTCATGACATCGCTTCGGGAGCGTATTGATAATCTGGAACAGGATTTGGTATCAGACCCCTTACGTATCAGCGCATACCATGATTTGCCCTTTGCCATCTTCTGCTATCCACCGCAGGAAGAATATAAACTACGCGAAGAAGTCTCCCGTTTAGCCACCAGATTAAACAATAAAGGAAGGAAGGTTACTACCATTTCTCTGGCAAAATCCATATGGGAAGGAATTGAGAAAACACGTGGGTTATCCTATGTTATACAAACAGAGAAAAAATTTGGATTCCAAAGGACACAGTCAACTGTAAACAATATCCTCTCAAAGCTCAGCCCATTGCCTGATATGCTTCAAAAACTTATGGAAGGGCTTAATCCCAAAATCGATATTGTGTTCCTTACACGGGCAGCAGCCCTGGCGCCAGCAATTTACCGTATGAGTAAACTTCTGGACGAGATGCACCGCCGAACTATGGTCCCTATGATTTTATTTTACCCGGGTGCAAGAGAAGGCGAAAACGAGCTTAGGTTCATGGACATTCAGGAAATAGAGGGCATTAGCGGCTATAATTACAGGGTAAAAATTTACTGAGGTATTCTGGTGGATAAAGAAATCCGTAATAAAATAAAAAAGATGGTGCAGGATGCGCGTAAAGCGCTTTTAAAGGAGATAGGTGAGTTACTTGAAGGTGCATTTGGACTGCACAAAGATGGAACTATCGAAGATATCTCCCGCTTGCCACAAATCAAAGATGATCAGAACGTAATAAAAGCCCGTGAAGGATTTGCATACGTCATTGAGCGGGAAACTGTGGCCGGAAGCAAGAGACATGAAGCTGTGGAAAGATTGATACTTGGTTTGACATTTACCCACCTGAACCGTCTTGTGGCCTTGAAACTCATGGAGCGGAGAAAGGTCATCCGGGAGACTGTTTCCCGCGGCAGCAAATCCAATGGTTTCGTCCACTACGTGGTGGATGTGTTAAAAAAGACTGATTTATCACAGCTTGATGACATAGACATTGCTTACCAGGATTATATTTTGTACCAATGCAGAGAAGTTGCAGAGGAGATTAAAGTCCTCTTTGACCAGGAAGACCTTTCATCTTATGTATTTCCAAGACCGCGGGCATTAAAGGCTGTTTTAGAAATCATAAATAATCCGGAGATTGACAATATATGGGATTTTGATGAAACCATCGGGTGGATTTATCAATATTTCACGCCAAAAGAGATCAGGTAGCAGGCAAGGGCTGAAAGCTCTGCACCACGCAATTCCTGGGAACTGGCATTCCGCAATCAATTCTATACGCCAAGATACGTTGTGCAGTTTCTCACTGATAATACCCTCGGCAGGATGTGGTATGAGATTATGCAGGGGAATACCAGGCTTTCAGAATACTGCGAATATATGGTCAAGCCCAGGAATGAGGTATTCCTTCAGAGGGATGAAAAACCGGCTGCACAAGCAGATAGCTTTCAGGTTCCTTTCCGTGAGAAAAAAGACCCGCGATTGCTAAAGATACTTGATCCGGCATGCGGTAGCGGGCATTTTCTGCTGTATGTATTTAACCTGCTGATGATTATATACAGAGAGGCTTATGACGATAAAGACCTGGGAATAGCATTACAGAAAGATTATCCTGATAAAGATGCATTTGAGCGTGAGATCCCTCGCCTGATACTCGAAAATAACCTCTATGGCATAGACATTGACCTGAGAGCAATTCAGATTGCCGCCCTTGCCCTCTGGCTCAGGGCGCAGAGGGAGTGGGTCAAGATACGCAGGGAAGACAGACCAAGAGTAAGGAATGCACACTTTATTTGTGCGGAACCAATGCCAGGTAACCAGAAGCTTTTTGAGGATTTTGTCTCCACGCTAAAACCTGCCCTTTTGGGTGATCTGGTGAGAAATGTATGGGAAAAGATGAAGCTTGCTGGTGAGGCAGGCTCATTATTACAAATAGAGCAGGAGTTGAGAGCAGCAATACAAGAGGCAAAGCGAAAATGGGAAGGCCCGCTGAAGCCGGTTCAAGTGCCCCTTTTTGGAAAATCAGAGCCCAGGCAATTATCGCTCTCCTTATCAGAGATAAAAGATGAGGATTTCTTCAAAGAGGCAGAGGAGAAGGTTTTTTCTGCCCTGAGAGATTATGCGGAGAAAGTTAAAGCAGAAAATCACGGTTATAGCAGACGGCTGTTTGCAGAGGAATCAATCAGGGGGTTTCAGTTTGTAGAAGTGTTGCAGAATCGCTTTGATGTTGTCTTGATGAATCCACCGTTTGGAGCAGCAAGCTTACCGTCTAGGGGATATATTGACAAGACATACCCCCGAACCAAAAATGATGTTTATGCCGCATTTGTAGAGCGGATCCTTCAATTGCTTCATGATAAAGGCTTTATTGGGATTATCTCAAGCAGGACAGGCTTTTTCCTTTCTAGCTTTACAAAGTGGAGAGAAGAGATACTGATGAAGGAATCAAGTTTACATGCCGTTGCAGATTTTGGTTTCGGTGTCCTTGAGGCGATGGTTGAAACAGCCGCTTATACAATCGAAAAAACTCCCGCAACCGGAAGAAAAGCAATTTTCTTTAGATTACTAAAGGATGATGTTGATGCTAAAGGCGAAAAGTTGTTGGAAGCTATACAGAATGCTCAAAGCGAGAAACGTTTTGATATACAATTGGACTCATTTTCCCTTGTGCCGAATACACCTTTCTCCTATTGGGTCTGCGATAGGATCAGGAATAAGTTTAAGGAGTTTCCACCATTTGAAGGAAATGGGGGAACAGTAAAACAAGGGCTTGCAACTGCTGATGATTTTCGTTTTGTTCGTGCAAACTGGGAAGTAAAACCAACAGATATTAACGCAATAAAATGGGCTGATTGGTTAAATGTGAAAGACGAAAATATTTCTGAGCAGCAAACTATTTTCGTAGAACAGACAGCAAATAAAAGATGGGCAACTTTTGTTAAGGGTGGAGAGTATTCTCCATATTATTCAGATATTCATTTGGTAGTAAATTATAAATATAAAGGTAGAGAACTGTATTTGTTTGCAGGTTCAGTAATTAGAAATCCAGATTATTACTTTCGTTCTGGATTGACATATCCATTAGTAAATAGACGTTTCAATTCAAGAGAGATGAACGCAGGTTGTATTTTTAGCCATAAAGGAATAGCGATTTTCTCAGAATTTGGATTATTAAATGCTTTGGGTTTTTTTAATAGTACCTTGACTGAGAAGTTTATTATGATGCTAAGAGCTCAACATGGTTATGAAGTTGGTCAAGTGCAGAGAATACCAGTTAAGAAACCCAATGTCGATAAATTAACAGAATTGTCGTTAAAAATCGTTAATTGTCAACAATCACTTTATTACGGCGATGAAACAACTCATGTTTTTTTAGTTCCACCTCTACTTAGATTGATTAACATCCCTTTATCAGAAACGAGTGAAGATATTCAAGAGAAAGAAATCAAAAAAAATAATGAAATTGTCTGTATACAGTTGAAAGTCAATAATATTATCTATGACTTATATGATATTGATTTTACTGATCGCAGAATTATTGAACACGAATTAGGACAAACTATTCAAGTACAAGATGAAGTGGAAAAGGAATCAGACAAAGCTGAAACTGAAGAAGAGATCATTTCCGAAAGCATTGTTGATCGTGTTCAAAATCTGCTTATGTGGTGCATTGGTGCCGTCTTTGGTCGTTGGGATGTGCGGATGGCTTTAGATAAATCACTCATTCCAAAACTCGCAAACCCATTTGATCCGATGCCTGTATGCTCACCTGGAATGCTCCTCTCTCCAGATGGTTATCCTGCGACTTTGGGGAGTATCGTCAGTGAAGCATGGCTAAAAAGGCGGGTTAATGTGCTTGATGTTCCAACGGACGTGCCAAATCCCACTATTGCTGACAAAGATTACCCGATACAGGTTGATTGGAACGGCATTTTAGTTGATGATGAAGGACACAGCAATGATATTGTAAAAAAAGTGCATGAAGTGTTGGTTTTAATCTATGGTGAACATGCGGACGAACGAGAGCGGGAGATATTGGAGATTCTTGATGTAAAAAGCCTTCGTGACTATTTCAGGCAACCAAAGAGATTCTTTGACTTTCATATCAAAAGATACTCAAAGAGTCGTCGCAAAGCACCGATATATTGGCTTCTCCAAACGAAAAAGAAAAACTATGGAATTTGGCTCTATTATCACAAATTGGATAACGACACCCTTTTTAAAATATTACGGAACTACGTTGAGCCAAAGCTAAACCTTATTTCCAGCCAGATTTTAGAGGTATCTCAAAAGGTCGTAAATACTGACGGAAGAGATAAGCTAACCTATGAAAAGGAACTGGAAAAGCTAGATGAATTAAGGCAGGAGATAACAGAGTTCAAAGAGGAACTGGAGAAGGTTGCAAAGATGGGCTACGATCCAAACTTTGACGATGGAGTGATATTAAACATGGCACCGCTTCATACTGTGATACCATGGAGCGAGCCTCCAAAATACTGGAAAGATTTGGAATCTGGTAAATATGACTGGGCACATATTGCAATGAAGTATTGGTCGGAAAGAGTTAAAGCAAAATGCAAAAAGGACAAATCCCTTGCCATAGCGCATGGTTATGAATAATAAAAAGTGGGGAATGGTGAAGTAGGGGAAAAGGGGGAAAAAACAAATATCAAAAAACTTGTAACACTTTAGTCTTTTGAAAAAGGTATTACCTATAAACTCCGTAGGAACAACCTGTTTGTAGCAAGATAGGAGCCATAACAGATATTAGCTCCGTCAGGAGCGACCTGTTTTCCTGTCAATCATATACAGGCCGCTCCTACGGAGCTATTTACCCTATTGAATTTTATTGTGCTACAAACAGATCGCCCCTAACGGGGCTACATTGTTTTTTATGTCCCCTTGGATTTTTCAAAAAACAAAAAACTAAAGCGTTACAAAAACTTTTATTCTCTCTCTTCTCCATTTCTTACACAAATTTTTATAGAAAACATTATAATAGATAGTCACAAATGACATATTTGTGACTGTTTTTAGTTGTGCATTTATTGTCCTGCCATGCAGGAGCCAATGAATTGTAGTGAATAAATGAAAATTATTTAGAGGTGAATATGATATGGTTACTTTAAATGTAAAAAGTATTTCAGGTGAAGCAGAAACAATTAAGGAACTTCTGGCCGGAGGGCTGGAAGAGGAAAAAAGAAGAATAAAATTTGCCATTGAAATGTCCTTATCAAAAACAAAAAAATATGAAGAGAAATACGGAATTTCTACGAGTGTCTTCATTGAAAAGTTCAGAAATAGGGAAATTGAAGAGGATGATGATACTTTTAACTGGTGGGCAGAAGAAAAACTTGTAAATGAACTTAAACAGAAATTGTCAATAATTGAAAACATTGAGATATGTCAGTCATAAAAGAGTATCTTGCTCAATTGGATAAATTTCTCAGTAATGTGCCGTTTAAACTCCTTACCAATGTTCAGTCGGAAAATAGAGGCGATGCTGCATTGTATGTCAAAGGAGAGATTATATTTGCTGATAAAAGTGAACTGCATTTTAAAGAGTACTTTATTGCTATCCCCGCTTTAAAAAGACTGGCTTATTCCTATCATTATCAGGCTCATGACAAGAAATTAATTTTTAGATATGATAATGCAGAACATTATACAGAAATTGAAACCTATCCACATCACAAGCATATTCAAAATGAAGTTTTACCTTCCAAAAATGTAGATATTACAGAAGTCATAAACGAGATAGTAAGATCCTTTGCAAAGTAATTTAATATAAAGGCATGATAGCTATGCAAATAATTAAAGACCTGTTTCGGAAAGATATTTATCGTAAGATCGAAGAGGTAATAAAGGTAGACCAGCATGACGAGGGAACTGTTAAAAATGAAATACAGGAATACGTGGCAACCCCGGACATCAAAGACCATTTCTGCCAGGTGTACAATGCTGTTGCTGAATACCCTTCAGAACCACATGAAGGTATTGGTATCTGGGTGTCAGGGTTTTTCGGTTCTGGTAAATCATCCTTTGCCAAGATACTTGGCTACACACTGGCAAACCGCAAAATCATAACACAGAGTGCTTCCCAATGGTTTATAGAGAACGTCCAGGATAAGCAAATCACCAATTTTCTCCAGAACATCAACTCCCGCTTCACAATTCACGCCATAATCTTTGACGTCGCCATGGACCGCGGCGTACGCACCGCCAATGAGCAGATCACGGAAATAATGTATAAAGCCCTGCTGAGAGAATTGGGATATGCCGAGGATTTTGATCTGGCGGAGCTTGAAATCACCCTGGAAGCCAAAGGCAGACTTAAGGAATTCGTCTCTCTCTTCAACAAAGAGTATAGCCCGGCTACATGGGAAGAGGAACGGGATATGGCAATGGGAATCTCTGAGGCCAGCGCTATCCTGTACAAGATGATGCCGAACGTCTTCCCACGGGAAGATAGCTGGTCAAATTCTCTTGGGATAAAGAAAGATTCCGGAAACTTCATCGGCAGGGCTGACATCACACCCAATAAACTCGCGGAGCGTGCCTTTGAGCTTATGGCCAAACGCAAACCCGGCGCTGGATTGGTATTTATTATTGATGAAGTAGGACAGTATGTATCCCGAAGTGTCCAGAAGATGTTGGATCTACAGGCAGTGGTACAGGCATTTGGCAGGGAAAGCAAAAACAGGTTTAAGGCGAAGCAAATTGTCGCACCGTGTTGGATCGTGGTAACATCACAGGAGAAGCTGAATGAGGTCGTGGATGCAATGGGGGGGAGGATTATTGAGCTTGCACGTCTGCAAGACCGATTCCCCATTCCAATAGACCTTAAGCAATCCAATATCCAGGAAGTTACAGCAAAACGCGTCCTTGAAAAGAAAGATAAAGGATATGAGAGTCTCTGTGAGTTATTTGACAAAAATGAGGGGCATCTCAAGACCTATTGCAAGCTGGAACGTACAAGCAGGAACACTACTACCTAAATCCTGCAAACAAGGCAAAGCCTTGTTGCAGGAATAGGATTGAAATGGTAGGATTTCCAAGGTATTCGGCGGTATATTGATAACAAAAAACACCTGAAAGGAGATTCACCATTTCGATGAAG
>NZ_CAADGZ010000133.1:0-9067 GCF_900696675.1 uncultured Candidatus Kuenenia sp.
TTTTGTGATTTCCGCCATGTTTTAATGAAACGTTGCAGTAGTGTTAACCCTGACAGGGTTTCAAACCCTGTCAGGGTTGTTTTGCCCCGACTCCATGAACGCTTACAAACAATCGGGAATGCACCCGTTTTTCTGTATGTTACCCAAGATATTTGGAAAACCTCTTTTGAATCGAATAATACACGAAGTTTCGCTTGCCGGCTAAATGGAAGCCAGAGCTTCTAACGCAATTACGTTCCCAAGCCGGAGCTTGGGAACGAGCATTTTTGTTTTTCCAAAAATCTAAACTGTTTCCAATAATCGCAGTGTAGGGGCGAAGCATTTGCTGTAAATTGTCATAAATGCGTTCATATCCAAACGGGCAAATGCTTCGCCCCTACTTTTTCAAAAAACTAAAGTGTTACAAAAAGTTGGATTTGTGCACTAAACTTCAAGTATAGTAAAGTATAATAAGGCAATAGAAAATAAAAATTGAAAAATATATTTTACGGTAAATAGTAACAATTTATGTTTTTAAGAAATTCCAATGCTATTGATGTTTGTGCAGTGTATCCATGCGCTAACTATAAGTATTAAGTGGCCAAAAAGGTCCGTTTTGCAAACGCCCTATACATTAATAGTGGAGTATTGATATGAAAAAAGAAGATATTTTAAAGGATATACTAAAATCGCCAGACCTGCCAACATTACCTTCCGTAGCATCAGAAATTATTTCCCTTACATCAAAAGAGGAAACGTCTGTAAAAGAAATAGCAGGTATGTTATCAAAAGACGTTTCGCTTTCTGCGAAAGTATTAAAGATTGCTAATTCTGCCTATTATGGTTTTGCATATAAAATAAGCACCATACAGCAAGCAATATCATGTATCGGAATCAATGCTATAAGGAGCCTGGTTCTTTCCTTTTCATTTCTCTCAATTAAAGGAGGCAATAAGGCGGAATTATTCATGTATGAAGATTTTTTGGTGAAATCTCTTGCTACCGCAGTTGTTGCCAGGTTGATTAAGAATAAAATTGATAATAATGATCTTGAGGAGATATTTATTGCGGGACTTTTAAAAGATATTGGCAAATTAATTATAGCGAGCACACACCCAGAATTATACGATCAGGTCGCTAAAGAGGCGCAAAATAGTAAAAAAAACATTATTGAGATTGAGCAGCAAATTATCGGTATAGACCACGCACAAATAGGCTATGAGATTACAAAGAACTGGTGCTTCCCGGATATATTATCAGTTCCCATTCAATATCACCATTTTCCGGAAAAGAACAAAGGAGATGATAAAAAGGCACAACTTTACACAAATGTTATTTATTTTTCAGGGTTGGTATCCAACATTTTATATTCTAATGAGCCGAATAAATATTATGATACATTTATTAAGGAAATGAAGGTTAATTTGGGTTTTAGCAAGGCAGTAATTGACGATATATTGGATAAAGTTGACCTGGAGGTGGTGCATAATGCAAACTATTTTGGGTTTTATATTAAGAAGCCAAAATCTATTGAGGAGATATTGATTGAAGCAAATACCATTCTCAGTGGAATAAATCTGACGTATGATCAAATGAATAAAGAACTTGTCAATGCAAAAATACAAATGCAGAAAGCGGCCAGGGAGCTTGAGATAAAAAATAAGTGGCTTGAAAGTCTTGCCAATATAGACGGGTTAACGGAAGTATATAATCATCGGTATTTACAAATATTTCTTGAAAGGGAACTTAATAGAACAAAAAGGAAAAAGGGCGTTTTTTGTTTAATCATGCTCGATGTGGATAATTTTAAAAAATTTAACGATAACTATGGCCACCAGGCAGGTGATTTTATTTTAAAGGAATTGTGCGATTTATTGAAAAAGGGAATCAGAACTTATGACATACTCGCCCGCTACGGGGGAGAAGAATTTGCAATAGTCTTGCCTGAATCAGATCTGGAAGGCGCCTTGATTGTTGCAGAGAGACTGCGCCAAAGGGTTGCAGAGCATGTCTTTGCCGATAATAAAGAACAATATAAAGTAACAATAAGCATTGGTGTGGCGGAAACGAAACCATCAATAGATAACTTAAACAGGAGCGGTCTTATTGGACGTGCAGATAAGGCATTATTAGAATCGAAGAAAAATGGCAAAAACAGGATCACCGCCTGTTTGGATAAGAAAAAATGATTCAGTACCTAAGTTGGTATAACCAGAACCAAACATGCGTTAGATAAAAAATTTGAAGTACGAAATACAAAGTCCGAAATAAATTCAAAAATACAAAATCCCAATGAAAAAAACCCGGTTTTGAACAGTTGAAGTTTGGAATTTGCTTCGTATTTCGCATTTCGGATTTCACCATTATGCAGTCGGCAAATTGCAAATTGCAGATTGCCGATTGAGGACTCAGGCTAATGGTGTTCCCCTTCGCTTGCATTGACTTCGAGGGATATTGTTTTTACAAGGGCATTAAGTTCCTGGGCTTGCGCCGTCAATTCTTCTCCTGCCGAAGCAGCCTCTTCTGCAGTTGCGGCATTTTTTGCACTACCTGATCCATCTGCTGAATGCCATTGCTTTGTTCTTCTGAAGCGGAAGCAATCTCATTTATCAGAGCAGCTACCCTTTTAACCTGCGTAACAGAATTTGAGAATACCTCGCGATTATTGGAAGTTTTCAAAAAACTAAAGTATTATAGATAGGTGGGTTTCTTTTTGTTCAAGCATCGAGGTAAACCTTGTGGCCTTGTTTTGCCCTGAAATGTTTTTTGGCATTTCCCTGATTTACTGATATTTCTAAAAACCCCGCACTTCCTATAAACATAAGTGGCATGCCGGTTTTTACATCGGCATAGGTATTACTTAAGCCCTTTATTTTCTCATTGTCTACCGTTAAAATTAGATTGTTTGTGGTTGTTTCTAAATTATCTATGTCTTTTTCTGTGATGTTGGTAATGAGGTTGCCAAAATGGTCAATAGAGAGAATGGTTCCGTTAATCCTTCTGTTTTCTTTTGCAAATACGGGATTTGGCATGTCAATCTGACGGAACTGATTGATTTTCCTGCCTAACTGATCGGGTAAGATGCCAAGTGACAGATGTGCCGCTACCGGTGCGAAGATGTCCCGTCCATGAAAGGTATTGCTTTGCCCCGGCAGGAAAAATTTGGTATTTGTCACACGTGTGATGGTTTTAGTCTTTTCTTTTTGAAGGATAAAACTCAATAAACCATTATCCGGGGCAAGGAACAGGTGTCCTTTGCATTCTGCACAGAGTATGTTTCTTTCACTGCCAACGCCGGGGTCAATAACGGCAATGTGTATAGTTCCTTTTGGAAAATACTGGTAAGAGGTGTACAGTATATATGCCCCGCGAAAAACGTCTTGTGGCGGAATCATATGGCACAGATCGATGATGTTGGCATGCGGATTAATCCCGGCAATCACTCCCTTCATAATGCCGGTATAAGCATCATGAATTCCGAAGTCAGTAAGAAGTGTTATTATCCGTGACCGTTGATTTGCCATGTGGCGTTTGCCGGGTAATTTTAAAAATGGTTTCTCCGCATACCAGGAGGAAAACGATCCTCTCATTACATGCTTTTGTTAATGCAGCGATTATCGTTTTCGTCCGTAAATGTTTTCTGCGGTTTTTCCCGGGTAATCAGTTATTGTTTCTGTTTTTCAGCATTGACGGGGATTTCTTCTTTAAAAAAGAAGGGACAATACTTCCAGCAATTTATGTCAACAATGCGATATTGTCCACAACACTTCGGGCAAAGCCAGTCTCCCAGTCCAATACAGAGACGTTCGCCAATATGCTGGCTGCATTTATTACAAGGTATCATTGTTTAAACGCTTTAAAAATAGTGAAGGATAATACAAGGCTAATATCTAAAATGTTACAAAATGTTACAAAAAACATGCTAAAATCAAACTATCTGAAATACAAGGATTTTTTAAATTAACATTTTCATCGCTATCATATCATGTTGTAGGGAAATAGTACGTAATATTTTAGTAACACTTTAGCTTTTTGAAAAAGCAGGGGCGAAGCATTTGCTGTAAACTGTCATAAATGCGTTCATACCCAAACGGGCAAATGCTTTGACCCTACACGGCGAGTATTGGAATTTTTAAAAAAACTAAAGTGTTACAATGTTTTTGTAGAGTAACAGAATATGACCATAGAATCAGTCATTCAGGGACAATTAGAAAGAATTACCTATCGCAACGAAGATACGGGATACACTATTGCCAAAATGAAGGTAAATAATCATAAGGAGGTCATTACCTTTACCGGCAACCTGGCATCGGTTACTGAAGGCGAAACAGTAAATCTTCGGGGGCATTGGTATTGTCATCCGAAATATGGAGAACAATTTAAAGTGAGTTCTTACGAACCGGTGACCCCCGCAACTGCAAAGGGTATTGAAAAATATCTTGGTTCAGGGCTTATTAAAGGCATTGGGACGGTAATGGCAAAAAGAATCGTGTCCCGCTTTGGAGTGGCCTCACTTGATATTATTGAACATTCAATAGAACAGCTAAAACAGGTGGAAGGCATTGGAGAAAAGCGCATTGCGATGATCAAAACCGCATGGACGGAACAAAAAGAAGTAAAGGAGGTAATGCTTTTTCTTCAAAGCAACGGAGTAAGCTCTGCATATGCGGCAAAGATATTTAAACAGTACGGCAGGGAGTCTGTCCGTATTGTAAAAGAGAACCCGTACCGGCTGGCAATGGAAGTATTTGGTATCGGGTTTATTACCGCGGATAAAATTGCTGAAAATATGGGCATTGCGAAGGACTCAATATTGCGTGCTGAAGCGGGCATTTTGTATGTTCTGAAAAAATTATTAAACGAAGGCCATGTGTACTATCCTTACGAGTTATTAACGGAGGAATGCAGGAAGGTGCTTGAGGTAGAACGCGACCTCATTATCCGTGCATTTGGAACCATTGCGTTTGAGAAGAGGATAGTAATTGAAGACTGTAATGAAAATGATGAAATAACGGCCAATAACAAGGCGATATATCTTGCAAAATGTTATGTATCAGAAAAAGGAATAGCGGAAATGCTCAATGACCTTATGCAAAAAGGAAAGCGGACATATCTGATGGGCATGGATACCTCCGTTGATTGGGTTCAGAAAGAGTTTGGTATTCGCCTTGCAGAAAAACAACTCCTGGCGGTAAAAGGGGCGGTAGATAAAAAGGTATTTGTCATTACAGGAGGGCCTGGCACGGGTAAGACCACGATTATAAAAACAATTATCAGAATTTATGATAAATCAGGGTTTCGTGTAATATTAGCTGCGCCAACGGGCAGGGCGGCGAAGAGAATGTTTGAGATGACGGGACATGAGGCGAAAACGCTTCATAGATTATTGGAGATAAATCCACAGGAAGGGGGTTTTAGGAAAAATGAGAGAAATCCACTGGACGCAAATGTAATTATCGTGGATGAAGTATCAATGGTGGATACGATACTTATGTACCATTTTTTGAAGGCTGTCCGGAAGGATGCAACCCTGATCCTCGTCGGTGATGTAAATCAGCTTCCCTCGATAGGGGCGGGAAATGTTTTAAATGATATCATAACGTCTGGTGTTGTGCCTTACGTTCATCTCAATGAGATCTTTCGTCAGGCGAAAGAAAGCGTTGTGGTGATGAATGCTCATCGGATAAACAGCGGATATATGCCGGTACTTACTTTTGAAAAGGACAGACTTCAGGATTTTTATTTTATTCAGCTTGAAGACCCTGAAAAAATAATAAACGAAATCGTTTCGTTATGTAAAGAACGGATTCCCGGCAGATTTCAGTTTGATGCCATTAAGGATATCCAGGTGTTAACGGCAATGAATAAGGGGGTTTTGGGGGTACATCATTTAAATAACACCCTTCAAAATGCCCTCAATAAATCTCCTGTTGAATTAATAAAAGGCACAAGACAATTTAAAAAACATGATAAGGTTATGCAAATAGTAAATAACTATGAAAAAGATGTATATAATGGTGATATAGGGTTCATTGTTGATATAGATGATGAATATCAGGAAATTACCGTAAATTATGACGGAGGGGAGGTTGTATATGATTACAAAGAACTCGATGAAATAGTGCTGGCGTATGCGGTATCGATTCATAAATCCCAGGGGAGTGAGTACCCTGTTGTTATACTGCCTGTTCATATGCAACATTATATGCTCTTGCAAAGAAATCTTTTGTATACAGGAATAACCAGGGGAAGGAAATTGGTGGTGTTAATAGGTACAAAAAAGGCATTGGCAATCGCAGTAAAAAATGACAAACCATGTAAAAGATATACGTATTTAAAAAGAAGGCTGGTAGAGGTATTTAATGCTGAACAGGGGACAGTCTAAAATATTGCCTTTGTCCTTTTGATCGTTTAGTTGTAACTTTTCAATAAGTTGATGTTTTTATAATAATGTAAAACTTTGTAACACTTTAGTTTTTTGAAAAAGCAAAAACGCTCGTTCCCAAGCTCCGGCTTGGGAACGCAATTGCATTGGAAGCTCTCGCTTCCCTTTGGTAAGCATATTCGGTTCAAAGTTAAAGGGATTAGCATCCCCCCTTGCCCCCCTACTGGGAGATTTAACGATTTAACGAAGCATGAAATAGATTTTCAAATATATGGATAGCATGGTTTTATTCTTTTTTCCATGCGAAGCCGGAGCTTCTCAAACAATCACATTCCCAAGCTGGAGCTTGGGAACGAGAGCGAATGCTGAACAGGGGACAGTGTAAAATATTGCTTTTGTCCTTTTGATAACTTCTCAATAAGTTGATGTTTTTATAATAATTTCTACAGTCCACAGTCTGCAATTTGCCGACTGCCGATTGCACAGTCTCAACTTATTGAGAAATTACGTTTAGTTTGCCTGTTCAAGTTGTTGTATAAGTTTGTTTATGCCGGTAGCCTGGTCTTGTTGCGGATCGAGTTTTATGCTTTCTTTAAGATGAAATAATGCCGCATGTTTGTCTTTTTTGTGTTTCAGCAGCAGAGCGCCCAGATTCATATGGGCGTTTGCGTAATCGGGTTTGATTTTTACGGCAGTTTGAAATGCATGAATGGCATTGTCAAATTGCTGCCTGTCGTTATAGAGGATGCCAAGTCCGTTATGGGCCTTTGCGTGATTTGGTTCCATAGAAATCGCAGTCAGGAATTCACGTTCCGCCAGATCCATAGCGCCCTTTCGGTAATATGCGATGCCAAGGTTACTGTGTGCGTCAGGGTAATAATGATTTATTGAGATTGCTTTGGTAAATTCCCGGATTGCTTCATCTAATATTCTTTCTTTGGTATATATTACCCCTAAATTATTATGTGCTTGTGTGTGTTGTGGATATATTTCAATACTTTTTTTGTAACAGGCAATTGCATCTTCATAAAGACGCATTTTGTCATAATAAATGCCAAGGTTATTAAAAAGGTCGGCGTCGTTCGGGTCTATTTTTAACGCCTTTTTGTATTCTTCAAAAGCGGCGCTGTTAATGTCCATTTTTTCATAGGCATTTCCCAGGTTAATGTGACTTCTCGCACTGTTCGGTGAAACAGTAAGTGTTTTTGACCATAAGCGTAACCCATCCTTCCAATCCGTGTTTCTCCGAAGCGTTAAATATGCGCTTCCTGACAAAAGAAAAAAGAGCGCCGGAAGCAGCGTCAGCGAAATAGGGAAAGTTGTAGTGAATGTAAAAGGTTTTCTGACGGTGTTCCGTTCATGATAAGAAGATAAAAAGGAGGCGCTCTTAGTCAACAAAATCCCAAATGCCATGCAAATACCGGCACAAGGAACATATAAATACCTTTCTGCCATAACATTGCCCAATGGGATAATATTCATTACGGGGGATAAGGTAATGAAAAACCACACAATGCAAAAGAAAATATAGTTATTTCTTTGTTTTGTACGAAATGCAAGTATTCCCGTTGCCGTTAAAAGCAGTGCGTATATCCAGAAGGATATTTTCGCAATGGATGTTGAAACAGGAATCACATAATCCACATTTAAAGGAAAGGGAAGGAAGAGTAATTTTATATAATATGCCAATACGTGGGTCATGGTAAGAAAGCTGGAGAAAGGATTCTTTAATGGCGATTGTATTTCTGATTCCAAAGGATTGTGGAGAAAGTAAAAGCGGATTGAGAGATAGAAAAGAGAAATCAGCAGGTAGCCGCTATAATAGCGATAAAAACCTGATTTTAGATAAGAGAGGCGTAATGATATGGATGGGTTTATTGGTTGCACACTCCCGTTGTTTTGACGTCCTGCCAACAGTGTATTTTTTAGTAAAAACGGTGGGAAAACAAGGTCGTGTAAAATAATTAATACCGGTAAAGTAATCGCCATTTCTTTGGAGAAAAGTCCAAAAAAATAACAGAGTAAAGATAATGAGTAATGAATGAAATATTTGTCTTTGCGGGATTTTAAAAAAAAGAGAAAGCCCGATATCATAAATAGAAACGCAAACAGATCCTCCCGAAACCCGATTGCGTTTACGGATTCTGATAAGAGGGGATATGAAGAAAACAGTAATGCCGACACAAAAGCAGTTAGCCGTTTTTTCAGCAGTTGAAAACAAAAGAGAAAGAAGAATACACAGTTTGCCGAATGGATTAAAACATTGGTAAGGTGGTAGCCGGCAGGGTTGGATTTCCAGAAGGTAAAATCAACAAAATAAGAGAGGGTGACTACCGGACGATACGTTAATTCAGCGGAAAGAGAAAAATATTTGCCTGTAAAAATATCCGGAAAGTTATGCCAGTGCCGTATGAAATAATTATCGACTATCGTTGATTGATCATCATACACAAAGGAATTGTGCAGACAATTCAAATAAACGACAAATGAGTAAAACAAGAGCGCCAGTGAGCAATATATGCAAAAATATTTTTTCAAAATGAGAGAGTGCCTGTTCCAATGGTTATTGCGAATAATCTAAATCCTGCAAACGATTTTCGCAATGCGAAAATCAGTATTTTCCACTACCAAGATTGGCAAAAAGCGATAACAGATATCCGTTTTTTAGCAATTGTGGTAGCGCTATTGTACTACTTTAAACAA
>NZ_CAADGZ010000134.1:0-8827 GCF_900696675.1 uncultured Candidatus Kuenenia sp.
GGATCGGAATTACATGGCCATAGGAACCAGGTATACCAATTTTGGCTTTTTTCGTGGAATTATAGACGACATCCGTATCTATAATCGAGCCTTGAGCGCCCAGGAGGTGTTGTCCTTATTTAATAACGCTACAACGCCCGACACGACACCGCCGACGGTGAGTGCAACGAGTCCTGTAAGTAATGCTACTGAGGTGGCGGTAAACAGTACCATCACCTGCACATTCAGCGAGGCGATGGACGCAAGCAGCATAACAACGGCCACCTTTCTGGTGAGTGATGGGATCAGTAATATAGGTGGGGCGGTATCGTACAGCGGTACGACTGCCACTTTTACCCCGTCTGGTAACCTGTCCTCTTCCACCACCTACACGACTACGATTACCACAGGGGTAAAGGATGTGGCGGGCAATGGTATGACAGCCGATTACGTCTGGAGCTTTACCACGGGAGCAGCGCCTGACCCAACTCTGCAGGCATACTATGCATTTGATGAAGGGACGGGAGCGACTGCAACGGATTCGTCAGGTAATAACAGAAATGGCACAATTACCGGAGCTACATGGACAACAGGAAAAATCGGTGGTGCATTGAATTTTGACGGGAATGATTATGTAACAATTCCTAGTATGAATTACGAAGAGATTTCCGTATCTGCATGGTTCAATAAAAATACATCTGGCACTAACGTTATATTTGGTGGTTTTAGATATAATGCTGATGTGCAATTGCGGGAAGGATTTGACTTGTATTTTAATTCGAGTACGCCAAATATACTTCGGTTTGTCGCGGCCACAAGGAATACAAGCTGGACAAGGACAGTAAAAGATGCAACAAAGGATTTTACCGATTCGAATGGGAGTTGGTATCATGTTGTTGGTACCTACAACAAGACTACGGGAGAGCAGAAGTTATATGTGGACGGGCAGTTGGTGGATACACAAACACATCCATCTGGGAATGTGATAGTGCCATTAACGGATCGGAATTACATGGCCATAGGAACCAGGTATACCAATTTTGGCTTTTTTCGTGGAATTATAGACGACATCCGTATCTATAATCGAGCCTTGAGCGCCCAGGAGGTGTTGTCCTTATTTAATAACAGTGACCACGTGGTGTTGTCCTTATTTAGCAACACTGTAATTCCTGACACAACATCGCCGGAGGTGAGTGCATGGAGTCCTGCAAGTGGTGCGACAGGTGTAGCGGTAGATAGTGTGATAACGGGGACATTTAATGAGGAGATGGATGCCGGCAGCATAACACCGTCCACCTTTCTGGTGAGTGACGGGGTCGATACTATAGGTGGAACGGTATCGTACAGCGGGACGACTGCCACTTTTATCCCGTCGGGCAACCTGTCCTCTTCCACCACCTACACGGCTACGATTACCACTGGGGTAAAGGATCTGGCAGGCAATGCGATGGCGTCTGACTATATATGGAGTTTTACTACGGACGATATGTACGGCACAGAGACGATTACCATGAGCTTGAGTGAAGGTCCAGGAGGTCAGCAGGTCCACTATGCATTTGATGAAGGTACTGGAGCGATTGTAACGGATTCTTCGGATAATAATAAAAACGGCACAATTACAGGCTTTACCGGATCCACATGGACTACAGGGAAATTCGGAAGGGCGCTGAGTTTTAACGGCGAAAGTACTTATGTATCGATTCCGCCTTTAAATTATGACGAGATTTCGGTTTCTGCGTGGTTTTACAGATATTCAGTAGATACGGAAGCGCCAGATACTATTTTTGGAGGTTGGTACTGGAATTCGGGAGGGCAAGGATATGGATTATATTTTGATCAGTATAGCGCTTCGAGAAACACCATACGATTTATTGTAACCACTAAAACATCTGAAGGCACGAAAACGCAAAAACACGCAACCAATGACTTGGTCACTTCGACTGGCAAGTGGTATCACGTCGCAGGCACTTACAACAAAACTACAGGCGAACAGAAATTATATGTAGATGGGCAACTCGTTGATACACAAACACACCCGGCGGGAAATACCATAGTGCCATATACAGCAGCATCGTATATGGCTATAGGGGCATTAACTTCTAATTATGGTCATATGGACGGTAAGATAGACGAGGTTGTGGTTTACAACCGGGAGCTGAGCGCCGGGGAGGTGTTGTCCTTAAGATTTTATAACACTACAATGCCTGACACAACGCCGCTTGTGAGGATTACTACACCCGATAATTATTATTTACAGGAAAATTCAGATCTCTCTGTTCAGGCGGAAACCAACAATTTACAGCAAAATCAGGGAATTCTCTTTGCGCTCGATAGCGGAACTGCTTATGCGCAAAGTATCAGCGATTACACAGCGCCTTATGAAGTTGTATTTACAAACCTTTCTCGGGGTGAATATGTAATGGATGCTTTTGTTGTGGATGCTGAGGGTAATAAAATTCCCGGAGAGTATGCACACGATAAAAGAGTGCAAATTGGCATTGGTGATTATTATTGGGGAATGGGAGATGGTATTACAATAGGAATTGGAGACGATGACGTTTCTGATGATACTTCACAAGATGGACGAAATGCGGGAGGTGGTTACCCACCAATATTAAATAATTTACTTACAGCGGCGAGAGGGTATCCACACACTATTTTTAATGAAGGAGTTGAGGGGTCTACCTCATCTGATGGAGCTTCTTCTATTAATAGAATGCTTCTAAGACATCCCAACGCTAGTGGATGTTTGGTTCAGTATGGAACAAATGATGCTAATCCGCTAGGGTTACCCATCCCAAGCGGGCTGGGTTTGAATCCTGGCGATCCTGGATATCCCGGGACTTTTAAAGATAATATGCAAAAAATTTCAGAGGCAATAAATGCTGCAGGTCAGAAAGCCTGTTTAGCAAAAGTGCCAATCGCTTTAGGAGACAGTTCCGGAACTTACCATGACCCTGACCAGACACCAAGAAATATATTGATTAAAGAGTATAATCAGGTTGTCGATGAATTAAAAAGTAATTTCAGTAACAATATTCTCATAATTCCTCCTGATTTCTACAGTTATTTTAACTATTCAGATGTGCCAACAGAACGTCGTCGTTATGAAGACGAATATGCTGATTTACTCCACCCAAATGGAATTGGGTACAGGTCTATGTCCAATCTGTGGTTCCAGGCATTAACTCAATAAAGGAGGAAAATGATGAGAGTAGTTTTTTTTGCATGGTTTGTTTTTTTCGTTTTTGTTTCATTTAATATACTAAATGCCCAAGAGATTTCAAGGATTGATTTGTTATATAAAAATGTTAAGAGTGATACATTTGTTCCTCTTTTTCGGGCATTCAAAAATGGTGATATAGATGCAATAAAAGAGTATATTTCTGACGATATGTATGAAAAAAATAAGGTCTTATTAGAACAAAACAAGGAATATCCAAATTTTCTTAGAAATTTCTATAGTGATGCTATATTCCAGGTAAGAAAAGTTGTGAAATCTGAGGAAATGGTATTCGTTGATGTGAGGGTTCGCTTTCCTAGCGGATATCAAAGTGTTACAAAAGTTCAACTCAAAGAAGGGAAAAATAAAGCAGGAGATACTATATGGAAAGTTATAAACTTCATGGAAAATTCTCAATAATGTCTCGTCAACTCTCAAGTGTTGGATAGAGACAAGATAGTTTTATCCCGGCCTTTTCGGTGGTGAATTGCCAATTGGCCTTCCTGGCGGGTTCAAGTTTGCAACCCAATATTATTAAGTTAAGGATGCATTCGGGATTTTTTATGACTTTACGCCAGTTTTAAATAAAACATTACAGTAAGTTAACCCTGACAGGGTTTTGTGCCCTGTCAGGGTTGTCTCGTCAGTTACAAAAGACAGTTGGCTTAAATTAATGACATTGGGTTGCAACCCAATGTCATTAATTTAAGAATTATTGTAACACTTTGGTTTTTAAAAAAAACGTATTACCGATAAGCTCCGTAGGAGCAACCTGTTTGTAGATAGGATACCATAACAGATATTAGCTCCGTCAGGAGCGACCTGTCTTCCTGTCAATCATATACAGGCCGCTCCTACGGAGCTATTTACCTGTTGAATTTTATTGCGCTACAAACAGACCGCCCCTTGTATTTTTCAAATAACGAAGGTGTTAAGAATTATTTTATTAAAAACAACCTCCTTTTTTAAGGGGGACTTTTGCGGTAGGTAGCTTAACTTAATGACATTGGGTTGCAACCTAAGCCCGCCTGGGTTAATATTGTATCTGTTATATTTATAAGAATTTGCAGTTAATTTTATAATATTATTCGGGAAAGACTTTAATATAAAATTTGAATTATTTCGCACCTATTCCAAAGAATACAACCAGTGTAGTTTTTAAAAAAATTTTATAATCGGGCAAAAGTAACCAAATTGTAAATATACTCTAAATCAAGCCTCATCCATTCGTTGAAATCTTTTATATTGCCTCTTCCATATGCCTGCCATGGATAGGTTGCCAGTTTATCATCTCAAAACCCTGCGGTTAATCCCAGGAATATGGTATTTTTTGAATATTCGGCAGTTTCAGAATTAGAACCTAATTGTGAATAAGTGTATGTCAAACGTCCCTTTAAGTTCCTGCTAATATCGTAGTTTAAAGAGGAATTTACCCCCAACAGTCTTTGTTCAAAAGACGAGGAAACATATTCACCCTCACCATAAAAAATTGATAAGGAACAAACAAGTCTTTCTAACATTTGTCTTGTTAAAGAAGCGGAAGTACGCCAGTTATTAAAGATGTCCGCAAAGTAAGGGCTTGTTGTATATTTCTTGTCAAACGAAAGTCTTGCACGAGTCCTTTCGTCTACGATATATGTCAGCGATGTCTGAACGAATGGTTTCGTGAGGTTTTCATCGTCAAAAGAATCGATAAAATCTACCCCCGTTCTCCCATCAAAAAAAAGTTTTTTTGTTATATACTGTCTTATGCCTGGACCAATTGTATTTATTATGGCATCTTGTTCATCTTCAAATTGTGCACTGATGAAGTCGTATGAAAACAAAAAAACAGTTTCGGTGGGACTAAACAAATAACTTATGCCCATACCTGGTTTATTGAGAAAAGAATTTGACCTGTTTGACCCTGGAAATATGTTTATCTCGTTGGCGTATTTTACAAAGAGAGAAATTTGTTTGGCAATATCGTTTGAGTAATTTATGTCAAACTTGTTTTGAAAAAATTCAAATCGTCCCCTTGACCTGCCAAATTGCCGAGAGGTAAAATCTTCTTCATCCGAGGAGGGCGCTTCGATGTGTGTAAAGACGTTTTTTAGGTTTATGCGGTCACGTTTTGAGAACTCATTTTCGAAATTTAAATTTATGTGTTGGGTGATATTGTTGAAAGTATAATTTTTGGCAAATGCCTGATATGCGATGTCGCCGGTTAGCTCAAATGTCCTGGTTTTTCCTTCATATTTTACCCCTACCCCGAGTTTGGCATTAGTGATGAAGTCTTCCTTTTCATTCTTGTTGGTAAAGGTGATGTTGTCATCAAATGTTTCGCCAACTGAAACCTCTGTAATCTTTATATCGAATCCTTTATATTTATAAGAAAGGGCATCAAGGAATCGGGTGATGGTGAGATCTAATCTATCATTATCGAAGGCGTAAGCGCTTGAAAGGGAAGCGAAAAAAATAACTCCACAAAGGCATGCTATTGATATAGTTTTTAAATGTCTTGCCAGGTTATTCACGGTAATCCCATATAGGTACGTAATTTTTGTCATATCCAAAGCATTTATTTAGTATCCTTAAACCGCAATTGCTTTGTAACAGTTGTTATCATAGAGAGCAAAACGGTGACATCTAAACCTAAAAAGACATCAGGGCTTGTGTATTGTCCAAAACAATCCAATCCTTCTAATTGTCTAAATATTTTCATCAATTATAAAATAGGGATATCTACATTACTCAGGTAAGTACAATATATAATGAAAATTAAAATTATGGTAGATTATCCTGCTAATCTTATGGAATTTGAATCGTAAGGCAGTGGTAATTCCACCTGCAACAGGGCAAGATTGTGGTTGTTGATCAAAATTATAGTAGAATACAATATATGGTAAGTACCTGAACAAGGTGGATTGTCAGATTATACAAAATGAAATCATATTTGCAATTTTAAAATTTAAAATTATCCAACGAATTAACGAATTGTGCATTTGCAATTATTAAAGTCCGTAAATCAGTAAAATGGCTATCCATGGTCCTCTTCTCAAGAACTAACCACACTTCGCTCAGTCCTCAATCCTCAGTCCTCAGTCCTCAGTCCTCAGTCCTCAGTCCTCAGTCCTCAGTCCTCAGTCCTCAGTCCTCAGTCCTCAGTCCTCAGTCCTCAGTCCTCAGTCCTCAGTCCTCAGTCCTCAGTCCTCAGTCCTCAATCCTCAATCCTCAATCTGCAATCTGCAATCTGCAATTTGCCGACTGCCGACTGCCGCAATCTTTCGTCACCCGTCGTTGCCTTTTCCTCAAAAAACCTCTTTTTTTGTAAGTTTTTCTTCGTGCCCTTTGTGCCACGTACTACAATCCATCAACTTCTTGTTTTTAATGCTTGTTTTTCAAAATGTATAACTGTAAGGCATTGATTAGATGAAGCTTACGTAAAGTTTAGGAGTTTAGAAGTTTAGAAGTTTAGAAGTTAACTCTACAACTCTCTTTGTAGCATTGGGTTTTTTGTCATTTGAATTTGTTTCGTATTTCGATATTCGTATTTCGAATTTGGTTGCGGCCAAAGGCCGCGCCGTGTTCTTAGTGGTTAAACTCTTTTTGGTTGCGGCTTTACTGCGTTATGCAATACTGAATTTAATCAGATAATCTGCTGTATGTATTTGCATACAGTGGGAAACAAGCATAACAACTTTGATTATTAATAGTTAATGAAATATCAACTATACGGTGTATTGATTTACATACACTTTTCGTAAATTGCCCGGATTTGTTTTTATCACTACTTCTCATTCCGTTGTTAATTTTATCAGTTATAACTACTTTTATCTTAGAATGTTATAAATTTATTACTGTTAGTATAAAAAAATTGTATTGTTTTAATTTTCAATGGCAAACACATTGCGAAGGTGTTGTGTTGAGAAAAAAGTCTGTTTCGGGAGTGTTCCCGGAAGATTGTTAAAAAAGATGTAAATTGAAGGAGGATGGCGAAATGTTTAAGAAGATAAGTATTGGTGTTGTTATTTCAGGGGTGTTAATGTTTAGTTATTTTGGATTAAACACTGCATTCATTAGCCCTGTAATCGCAGATGAGGAAGAGAAGGACATTGAGAAGAAGACTGATGAGTTGATGGGTAGTTATAAAACAGGAAGTACCTCATATGTTAGTGCTGTCGTTTCCAATGAGGATGTCTGTGAAAAATGCGGAAAAAAGAAAGATGATTGCACCTGCGAGGAATAATGAGCAGTAAACAATTGATACGTTCGTCATACAGGAGTATTCATTGTTATGTAAGTTGGCGTCGAGCTAATTGGTGACATATGAAAACAATTGGCGAAAGAAAACATTTATAGCATCTCGCTTTGCGAAGTAGCGGGCGGAAGTTTCCCAATAGCGCCATTGGCTTGCATTTATTTGTTGGATTTTCAGGATGGCACGGACAAACGCTGTTTGTCCGTGCCATCAGTCGTGTAGGGGGGGGCATTGTCCTCAGAGAAATAAAGAACGTGTACGGAATGAGTGGTATTTTGGTGGGCAATGCCCAAGCCCTGCCAGGTTTGCTTGACAGAAGATGAATTCACCTGAAAATGAAGGAAACAACCCTGTCAGGGTTAATATCCCATGCTTGCAAAGACTACTGAAAATACTTTTGTCCGCAGATTTCATAGATTAACGCAAATTAAAAAAAAACGGTTTTAAGCTGTTTAAACCGTTTAAACAGCTTATCTACCATATAGATGTTTCATTTTATGTAAGCTGTTCTTTGGGATTGTTTGGATGTAACTATTTAGCGTAATGTATTAAACTACCGAAGTACAAGTTGGTGTTTTATACCTTAAAGGTGCACAAATTACGAAGTGTAGAGCGAAGAGATTCTTCGCTCTACAACAGCAACTTTTAAGAAATCACAATTTGTGAATTCGTAAGGTATAGACCGTAATGTTTCCGCTGAATAGTTACGTTTGGATTACAGTGAGAGAGTTGAGTACAAAGCTAATACGACTAATGCTGACTACTCAGAAGATACCTGTTTGAGAAAAAAACACATATCACCATCTCATACGACCTGGACTTCGGTTTTCCCCTTATACCTTGCAGTTAGGGACATGGTCACAGGATGTGAGTCCTCCCTCGGTCATATGGATTACCCATTTTCCCCTTCGTGATGTATGCTTACCTTGTTTTTTAGGAATTTCAATAATTTTGTAGAGACGCATTGCACGCGTCTCTCTGTTGTGTCAATATTTTCATTATGCACCGCAGTTTCCAGACGCATGCAATGCGTCTCTACATTAAACATCAACAACAGAATAAAATTGCTGCCAAATGCAGCTTGATTTAATACCTGTTTTTATCAAAATATTGTCTGACAATGGGGTGTGCCTCGGTTTGTCAATTAATCTCTTATTAGGAGAAATAGTGGTGAAGTCAAAGATTAGCATCGTAGTAAGCATATTGGTTATTGCCCATATTGTTCTTTTCGCTGAAAAGAATCTTGCGGAAGAAAAAGCATATCAAAATATTTATGGCATACTCTGGAATGATAAACCATCTGAGGACATTAACTATGCAAGGCAGATGGGGTATGATTCTATTGCTATAAATCCATCCTCAGAAGTTAAAGACTATCATAATAA
>NZ_CAADGZ010000135.1:0-8766 GCF_900696675.1 uncultured Candidatus Kuenenia sp.
TTACATAGCGCAATAGGTTATATCGCCCCGCAGGACAAATTGCTCGGACGTAAAAAAGAAATCTTTTTGGAACGAGACCGAAAATTAAGTGAAGCGCGGCAACGGCGGGCGGCTAAACGAAAGATCGTTTGACAGAAAGGCGGTGAAGGAATAGAATCGTGCCGTCCGACAAAACAGAGGCGGGCTCTGCTGGGGAGCAATCCGCCGAGGGATAGCCGGACGAGGAACGACGGATCGTCATTCCGAGAGAGGAGGCAAATCGATCCTATTTCGCTCACAACCAAAGAATGACGAACCAGAGTTCCTCTTATACCTAAAATAAACCATGGGGGTCTGGGGTAAAGCTACAGCTTTAGTAGTTTATTTTAAATTCGAAAATTCCCATTTACGGTGAATCAACACAAGATGAACCGTAGAAATCTTGTCCGGGCGTTTGATATTGCCAAGGAAAATGCCAGCATACAAAACTTTCATTTCCACGATGTACGCCATTGCTTTGCGACAAGGTTAGCGCAAAGGGGCATTGATATTTACAGAATATCAAAACTGCCAGGGCATCTTAACATCACCATGACCCAGCGTTATGCACATCATTGTCCTGAAAGTTTAAGGGGTGGGATCGAGGTTTTAGAGAAAGTTGACTACAGTGGGGGTAAACAGAAATGTATCAACGGCCTGAAAACCCTTATAAAATAAGAGCCCGCGATCGGAGTCGAACCGACAACCTCATCATTACGAATGACGTGCTCCGCCAATTGAGCTACGCGGGCTTATTGCATAATAAAATTATGTCGCGATTATAAAACAAATTTACCGATTTTCAATCTTTTATAGCAAAGTATTACAATTTTACAGATTTTCTTACAATGTTGTAAATATCCTTCGTTTGTTCTATAAGGAACTGCAACTCATTCAACGGCAGCATTGTGGCGGCATCGGAAAGCGCCCGTTCCGGATGCTCATGCACTTCCAGGAAGAGTCCGTCACACCCACCTGTTGCGATAGCCGCTCTTGCAAGCGGCGCTACCATAGTTCTATCACCGCCGGACATGCTTCCCTGCCCTCCAGGAAGCTGTGTACTGTGGGTTGCATCAAAGATAACAGGACAATTTAACGTTTTCATAATAATCAGGGAACGCATATCGCTTACCAAATTGTTATATCCAAAACACGCGCCTCGTTCTGTGAGAAGAATCTGCCCGTTTCCGGTGCTTCTTATTTTTTCAACAACCGATTTCATATCCCAAGGCGATAAAAATTGCCCTTTTTTTATATTAACAGGTTTACCGGTATCTGCCGCAGCGACGATTAAATCCGTCTGCCTGCACAAAAAAGCGGGGATTTGAATAATATCAAGCACATCCGCCGCCATTGATATCTCTTCCGTGCAATGTACGTCGGACAGGATTGGAATCTTCAACCGTTCTTTAATCTTACGTAATATTTCCAGCCCTTTTGTAATGCCGGGGCCTCTGTACGAATGGACGGAAGTCCTGTTTGCCTTGTCATATGAAGCTTTAAATATGAAAGGTGCCTTATTTTTAAGAAAAATGTCCTTTAACGTTTCCGCTAACCGAAAACAGCTTTCTTCGCTTTCTATTATGCAAGGCCCTGCGATAAAAAATAATTCAGATTCGCCTATCGAAAAGTTATTTAATGGTATTTTATTTGACATAGTTTCGGGAGTTTGGGAACGAGTTGTGCTTCGGTAGTTTAATAGACTATGCCGAAAAGCTACCAATTTCCTTAAATACCTTCTCTATTATTTCAGGTATTGCATTTTTTAATTCCATGGAAAGTTTCATTCCGTATTTAACAGTTTTTGGCTGGACTCCAATAATCCTTATCTCTGGGAGATTGTCGAGAAGTGTTGCCATTTTAATCACTTCCAACAAGTCAGTTTCGTGTAAGGAATATCTGATTTTTCGATAAGAAGAATAAATGGCGTTGCCTTTGAAGCTGATTATTGCACCGGGTTTCTTACCATTATCAACCGCATCTATAAAGATAACCCTGCCTGCTTCATACATAAGTTCAAGAAGTTTAAACCCGCCGGTACCACCGTCAAATATTTCGATATTTTCCGGTAATTTATGCTTCAACAATTCATTTACTGCATGGATTCCAATACCTTCATCCATTAAGAGAAGATTGCCAATTCCTATGATTTTTATTTTATTGTATTTCCCCATCCATAATATGTTCTGGTATGTGAAAACAGAGGGTTCATCCTAATGTATTTCTACGGCTTCCATTCTGCCATATGTTTTAACAATTTCCATTTCCTTTGGATATCTGCTTCCGCAAGCTTCATCAACTCTTTTGCCATCTCAGGATTGGCTGACCTAAGGGCCTTATATCTATTTTCGCGGTAAGCATATTCTTCAAATGGGATTGATGGATCCTTACTGTTGATTACGAAAGGATTTTCGCCTTGTGCTTCAAGGTCAGGATTGTAACGATATAGGGGCCAATATCCACAAGCAACGGCCTTTTTTTGCGCCTCTATTCCCTTGCTCATATCCATACCGTGCGCAATGCAAGTTGAATATGCTATGATTAAAGCAGGGCCTTTATATGCATCCGCTTCAATAAATGCCTTGAGCGTTTGTGCCTGATTCGCTCCAAAAGCTACCTGGGCAATATAGACATTGCCGTAATTTGACATAATCATGCCAATATTCTTCTTTGGAGTCCGTTTCCCGCCTGCAGCAAATTGTGCAATTGCCCCTAAAGGGGTCGCCTTTGACATCTGCCCGCCCGTATTTGAATACACTTCTGTATCCAATATAAGCAGTTTAATATTTTCCCCGGACGCCAAAACATGGTCTACGCCGCCATAGCCGATATCGTATCCCCAGCCATCGCCACCTACAGACCATACAGATTTTTTCACCAGATAATCTGCAAGAGAAAGCAGGTGTTTTGCTTCTGAAGAACCATCATTTTTTAACAACTGTTTAAGTTTTTCAACACGCTCTCTTTGTTCTTCAATTGATTTCTGATTCGATTGGTCTGCATCAATTAGCGCATCAAATAGTTCTTTAGAACCAGCATAAGTATCTTTTACTGATAGTTTATTAATAAGTTCTACTGCCTGTTTGTGGAAATTATCCACCGCTTGCCGCATACCAAGGCCAAACTCCGCCGTATCCTCAAATAATGAGTTTGACCATGCAGGCCCCCTTCCGTCATCCCGCTTTGTGTAAGGAGTAGTTGGCAGGTTCCCACCATAAATAGAACTGCAACCAGTTGCGTTTGCTATCAATAACCGGTCGCCAAATAATTGTGTAAGTAATTTAATATATGGGGTCTCCCCGCAACCAACACAGGCGCCGCTATATTCAAAGAGCGGCTTTACAAATTGACTGCCTTTTACGTTCGAAATACTGAACCTTGATGTATCGGTTTCCGGCAGCTTTAAAAAGAAATCATAATTTTCTGCTTCAATGCATCGTAAAGGTTCTTGTAATTTCATATTAATCGCCTTAACCCCTGGTATCTTATTACCGTTAGAGTCCTTTTTCTGACCAGGGCAATTGAACACGCAAGATGCACATCCGGTACAATCTTCAGGAGCAACCTGTACCGTAAATTTAAGCCCCTGAAGATCTTTTCCCGTCGCATCTATGGATTTGAAAGCACGAGGAGCATCTTTGAGCAACGAAGGATCATATGCTTTAATTCTGATTGAAGCATGAGGACACACAAAAGAACACTGACCACATTGTATACATGCGTCAGGTTCCCATTCAGGAATATGGACGCCAATGTTTCTTTTTTCATATTGCGTAGTTCCTGTTGGCCAGGTCCCGTCATCCGGGATTGCCGATACCGGCAATGAATCTCCTTTATTTGCAAGCAATTTTGCTGTTACATTCCTGACAAATTCAGGTGCATTATCCGGTACAGGCTTAATCATCCTTACCTTGCTCTTGGCTTTATCAGGAATCGGCACCTCGATAATACTTTGCAGCGCCCGGTCAACTGCTTCATAATTCAACTTCACCACTTCTTCGCCCTTCTTTATATAAGTCTTTTTAATCTCTTTTTTAATAGACTCTATTGCTTTTTCTTTTGGGATAATACCCGATATAACAAAAAAGGCTGTTTGCATTATCATATTTATTCTTGCGCCAAGGCCAATTTCTTCGGCAAGTGAAATGGCATCGATTATATAAAGCTTCATTTTTTTCTTAATGAGTTGTTCCTGGACTTCAACGGGCAGTGAGTCCCATGCGTCATCCCTGGTATGCGAAGTTGTGAGAAGAAAGGTTGCGCCTTCTTCTGCATTGGATAACATATCAATTTTTTCAGGGAAAGCGGGATTGTGGCAGGCAATAAAATTCGCCTTTGAAATAAGATAGGGTTTATTGATTTTTTCTTTCCCAAATCTCAGATGTGATACGGTTGTAGCGCCGGCTTTCTTCGAATCATAAACAAAATATGCCTGTGAATAATTATCCGTTTCATCGCCAATAATTTTTATAGTGTTTTTATTGGCGCCTACCGTGCCGTCAGAACCTAATCCGTAAAATAATGCCCGAAATACCTTGCTTTCATCATTATTAAAGTTTTCATCATATTCCAGGCTCGTATTACATACATCGTCATCAATACCAATGGTGAAGTGATTCTTTGGGGTCTCTTTTGAAATATCATCATATACGGCCTTTACCATTGCAGGGGTAAAATCTTTTGACCCAAGTCCATATCTTCCGCCGACTATCTTTGGATACTCCCTGAATTTTGCAATGCCTTTTTCCATCGCCTCGCTTATCGCAGTTCTCACATCAAGATAGAGTGGTTCACCAATCGCACCAGGCTCCTTTGTCCTGTCAAGCACCGCAATAGCTTTTACGCTTACCGGCAATGTTTTTACAAACGTATCAATATCAAAAGGTCTGAACAACCTGACCTGCAGAAGCCCAAGTTTTTTACCGTTTTTATTAAGGGCGCTAATGGTGTTTGCAACTGTTTCACCGCCTGAACCCATAATGACGATGATATTTTCCGCATCGGGCGCTCCATAATAATCAAATAGTTTATATTGGCGACCAACAATACCTGCAAATCTGTCCATCACTTTTTGCACTATCGCGGGAGTTGCGTTGTAGTATTTATTCACCGTCTCCCTGCCTTGAAAATACACGTCAGGATTCTGTGATGTGCCTCTGATAGCGGGATGATCCGGGGAAAGCCCTCTTTTGCGATGGGCAATAACAAGATCGTCATTTATCATCGCACGCATATCATCAAAGCTTAGTTCCTCAATCTTCTGTACCTCGTGAGAGGTTCTGAAACCGTCAAAGAAATGAATAAATGGAATCCTAGACTCAAGAGTCGCTGCCTGTGATATAAGGGCAAAATCCATTGCTTCCTGAACATTCTGGGAACACAACATTGCGAATCCGGTAGCACGGGCAGCCATTACGTCAGAATGATCACCAAATATCGACAGCCCCTGGCATGCAAGCGAGCGAGCTGTTATATGAAAAACAGTAGGCGTTAATTCGCCTGCTATTTTATACATATTCGGTATAATAAGTAACAGCCCCTGGGAAGCAGAATTAGTCGTGGCTAATGCCCCTGTCGTTAAAGACCCGTGGACAGCGCCTGCGACACCGGCTTCTGACTGCATCTGACTCACTTTGGGAACTGTGCCCCATATGTTTACTTGTCCTTTTGCTGACTTAGCGTCGCAAATCTCCGCAATTGGGGAAGACGGGGTTATTGGATAGATTGTAATTATTTCGTTTGTAGCATGTACTACATGTGCGCATGCGGTACAACCATCGACGATTACTGTCCTACGATTCATTCCTTTCTCCTTGCAGATTATATTTATCCATTACTAAAATACTTAATTGGGGCCAGAAAAGCATAATTTCTTCATTAATAGTAACTATTCAGCGTAATTTATTAAACTACCGGAGCTCAGAACGTAACTCGTTCCCAAACTCCACAGACTGAGTCAAATAAAAGTTGCAGCGATGGTGTATATTCGGCTTAAAAAGTATAGATAATTTTTTTCTACACTTTATTTTGTATCAGGTCTAAAAATTCCCGTAATATATCTTTATTAGTGCATTCCGGTGTCTAATCCCTCTGGTTTTACATGCTATTGAACTTTGCAATCAACATTGGCACACCAATTATGGTTATCATTCTCGCCATGTTAAAACAGGTTGATAGAATTGATAGCTCTGCATTAACCCCCTCCCTGCCCCGCAATAAAAATTGACCGGCTCCTAAATTCCGTTTCATATGACCAAATTGTAATTCTACCTTTTCTTTACGCAATTTATAGAGCTTCTGGCTTTCTTCCTCGTGGTATATTTCTTCGAGTCGCTCTTTAAGTTCTTCTTGTTTTACCATTCGCACTACTCGCCTACCATCTTTGCAGGTAGTGCATTTTCCAAAATGCTTGCATTCACGACACTCTTTACCTACGGCCTTGTAACTTACTTTCTCCTCAGAACCAAATGCGAATCCTTTCTTCTCAAGTATCTTTCCTTCAGGACAAATATATACATCCTTTTCCTTATCGTAGCTAAACTCTTCCTTACCAAACGGCTCTAACTCCGTTTTCTTGTTCTCTTTTTGCGCCTGCCTTCTGCCCGGCATTATTACCTTTACATCTTCCGGTACTTTCTCTATATCTTTAAGACTGAAATATCCCGCATCGCTCACTACCTCTGCCGGCGGCTTCCCCAAGGTTTCTGTACACTGTTTCACCTGCCCTGAGAGTTGATTCAGATCGTTGTTCTGACTAACGGCTTCGCTGTTTACTATTAATCCGTGTTTCTTGTCCGTGCTTACCTGGCAATTCATTATTGCATGACTCCCCTGCCTTCAGACTGGGTCAAATGAACTTTGTTGTATCAAAAGTGGGGGCAACTCCTCGCATTATGCCTGTTTTAGACCATATTTAGTGCTGTTTTCCCATTAAAGTGGAGAATGCCTGTCGTAAAATAGGATAAAATTGTCCATTTGACCCAGTCTGCTTGTCTTGCCATTGACACTATCACTATCCGTAGTATTGATCTTCTCTTTACCGCTCTCCTTGAGTTTCTTCGATATCTCTTTTACCTTCGCCTGCAATTTCTCATTGCTCTGAAGCTCTTCTTTTAGCTTCACTAATGACCCCTTACTGTCTTCTTCCTTGTCTATCCGTTCGGCTTCTTCCATTATCCTTTCTATATTTTTCTCCGCTATCTCTAAATATTTCCCGCACTTCTTTTCATCCCACGTATTATTTATATAGGCATTCGCCCTGAATTTACTCCCGTCTATAAACAAGGTGTTTCCCTCTATCAATCCAATCTCTATACAGAATTTTACATTCTGATTTAAAACCTGCTTTATCGCTTCTTTATTCTCTCTGCGAAATCTCGATGTCGTACGGTAATCAGGTTTTATACCGGATACTAACCACATGAAGGATAGATTATGATAGTACGCCCTTTCCAGTCTGCGGGAACTCCTTTCCCCATAGGCATATCCATATACGATTAATTTTAAGAGCGCCCTTGGATGATACTCATGCGCACCGGCTTTATACGCATTGATCTCAAAACCCATTTCCTGAAGGTCTAAGCTCTCTATAAATGCATCATACGCCCTCACAGGGTCTTCTTTTCCTACATAATCTTGTATTACCGGTGGAAAAAGTGTGTTTTGATCTCTGTTCCCTATAATATATGCCATATTCCCCTTGTCTCCTTGTTTAATGCAATCATGTGTTATGAAAACAAACCGTAAAATAGGTTTATCTCTTTATTTTACAAGTGGTTATGTTAGCATAAACCATACGGATAGTCAAGGGTTTTTTGACTTTAATTTGTTGATTTATAAATACTTACGTCATTTTACCTATGTCTGGCCAAAACCTGTACACAACGACTGCCTGGCGAACGGTTGTTTGGCTGAAAATAGTTTCTTATTTCCCTATGTGACCTTTTTAGGCCATAAATGTTTTTCATTTGACCCAGTCTGCCAGTTTGGGAACGCAATTGCACTGGAAACTTTGTTTCCAGTGAGGGTCTGACTTGACAAATTACAAACTGTCTGAACCCTGTGATTTTATTTCCTATCTATCAGCAAACAGGCGAGAAACCGGAGTTTCTCGAACAAATGCATTCCCAAACTGGAGTTTGGTAACGAGCCGTGTATCGTTTACGCTGAATAGTTACCATTAATAATAATAAAAAGAAAATAATTTTACACGTAAAAACTGAATTTTATCTTACATTAAATTAGATTAGATTAGATTAGATTAGATTAACGTCGCTATGTCCGAAAGATGGACATTGCGTTGAAACAAAAAAAGCCACACAACGATTATTACTTTTCATTGTGTGGCCTATCCTTTGACAGGCAACATAAAACATTGCCCCTCTCGTTTCTGCCCCCAACCTTTGCCATTAGGTATGCTATATAAAAAATCTATGAAGTCAAACTAAAAAATAACACAAAAACGCAACTATTCAGCATAAACATTACACAACTCCCGGCGTGTTCAGGTTTGCAAACCTGAACACGCTAAGGAAATATCATTAGTCACATTGGTCATTGGTAAATTTGTAGTGAATTTTTTAATCTGTGCAATCGTTCGACTGAGCTCACGACGAAGTCTGTACTACTATCCATCAATTTCTTGTTTTTTATGCGTGTTTTTCATGCCGCCATTTCCGTAAGTGCTTTAATATCAAGGGCTGAAGCGGTCATCAGTGAACAAGAGAACTTCTGGCCTTTCTCCGTCAA
>NZ_CAADGZ010000136.1:0-8670 GCF_900696675.1 uncultured Candidatus Kuenenia sp.
CTTCATCGAAATGGTGAATCTCCTTTCAGGTGTTTTTTGTTATCAATATACCGCCGAATACCTTGGAAATCCTACCATTTCAATCCTATTCCTGCAACAAGGCTTTGCCTTGTTTGCAGGATTTAGGTTCACTGTTTTTTTTGAACAATACCACTGTTTACGATTTATCTAAAAAATCTTATTTAATCAAATAAGATAAAACTCTATTTTTAATTATTAATTGCTGATGACATGAAAGATGGAGATTTATAAATGAAAAAACGCATTGCGGTGCTTGCAGGAGACGGAATAGGCCCTGAAATAATGAAAGAGGGTTTGAAAGTATTGGATGCAATAGCAAAACAATTCAACCATATCTTTGATTACAAAGAAGCACTGGTAGGCGGTTGTGCTTACGATAAATACGGACACCCCCTGCCCGATGAAACCAAAGAAGTTTGCAACAATTCAGATGCTATCTATTTTGGCGCAGTTGGAGGCCCCAAATGGGAAAATTTACCTCCGGAACTTACCCCGGAACGCGGGGCGCTGCTTCCCTTAAGGGGCACATATAATCTATTTGCAAACTTGCGTCCCGCAATAATTTTCGGTCCGTTGGCTGATGCGGCATCATTAAAATCAGAACGTCTCGAAGGAGGTCTTGACATACTGATTGTTAGGGAACTTACGGGAGGAATATATTTTGGGAGAAACAAGGTAAAAACCCTCACTCTCCACGAAGGTGCCCTGCAGGGGAATTACGCGGTAGATTACATGATTTATTCCGTACCGGAAATCGAAAGGATTGCGGCTGTCGCCTGTGACGCCGCCATGAAACGCAACAAAAAACTCACCTCCGTTGATAAAGCAAACGTCCTTGAAAGTTCAAAATTATGGCGAAAGGTAGTCACTGACTACGTTCAGTCCCACTTTCCCCAGATACAACTTAATCACATGTATGTGGACAATGCTGCCATGCAACTGGCAACGAATCCAAAACAATTCGACGTGATAGTTACCGAGAATATGTTTGGGGACATATTGTCAGATCTCGCTTCCGCCATTACCGGTTCCATTGGCATGCTTCCAAGCGCAAGTCTTGCGAAAACAGGCTTCGGGCTTTTCGAACCCATTCATGGCTCCGCCCCTGACATTGCCGGACTGAATAAGGCCAATCCGTTAGCGCAAATACTCTCTGGGGCAATGCTGTTAAAATATGCATTCGGCCTTAACAGGGAATCAAAGGCTATTGAAGAGGCAATAATGAAGGCGCTGGAAAATGGTTATCGGACAGCAGATCTCGCAAATAAAACTACGCAAGAGGGAAAAATCCTTTTAACCTCCCAGATGGGAGACAAGGTCGTAGAATATTTAATGGTGAAGTCCGAAACAAATTCTAATGAAAAAATGATTTGAAATGCTAAACAAGTACATCTTTCGTATTTGAAAATTAATGTTCAATATTCAACGCTCAATGCCCTTTTGATGTAGAGACCTTCCATAGACTTATGTGGGGTGTGTTCATAAAAGTTGAAGTTTTTTCAAAATACTAAACTGTTATAACCATGGAAGAAGACGAAGCAATCAAGCACCAAAATAGACGCAGAAAACCGGATTTTTGGATTAGGTCTCTTCGTTGGTTTGTTGTGACGAGTTGGATACTTATGATTACTGCATTACTGATTTTTGGGGCAGCAATACCAGAAGTAGAATCGTTCTTTGATAGGAAATTTAGTATGCAGTTAATCAGCACATGGAACCTGAAATTGTCATCGTATCTTTTTCATAATAATGATCGTTTGGCTTTGTGTAAGCATTACAGGGCTGGTTATAAACTCCAGGAGATGCCAGCGTAAGGATGATGAATTCCATATATCCCTTGTTTTTCTCGGTATAATATCGGTTTTTGGAATTATCGTTTATCTTTTCCTTTTTTAGGGGGAAACAATCTCCGGAAAGAAGGTTTTATTGGCTGAATTTTTTGTTGCAGAAAGGGGTGATTGCGAAAGTATGATAAAGGTTTACGAAACTGGAAATGTTTTATTCGAAGATATGATCCTGATTCCTGAAGGTACGTTTTTGATGGGGAGTACAAAGGAAGACATAGAGAAATTATTGGAACAGGATAAAAGTATCGAAACGTATCGGTTAAATAATGAAATTCCGCAGAGAGAGATTTTTTTGAGTGCTTATTATATTGATAAATACCCTGTCACCAATGCACAATTTTCTCAATTTATTGAGGCGAACGGGTATAAAAAAAAGTTGTATTGGTCAGAAGCGGGATGGCAGTATGTTCTTGATTTCAATCCGTCGGGTAGTAATGACATAGACGCCATATTACAAGGTGATAAAGATTGTCCGGCAGTAAATATTTCGTGGTATGAGGCGGAAGCATTTGCCAATTGGGCTGGGAAAAGGCTGCCTACTGAAGCGGAGTGGGAAAAAGCGGCCCGGGGCGCTGACGGAAGAATATATCCGTGGGGAAATGATTTTGACAAAACACGTCTGAATTGCGCCGAAGCAAAAATTGAAAAATCAACCCCGGTGACGCAATATCCACAAGGACAAAGCGTTTACGGATGTTTTGATATGGCTGGAAACGTTTGGGAATGGATTAAGGATTGGTATGATAGTCAATACTACCATAATGCCCCGGATAAAAACCCTCAAGGGCCTGATGTCCCTGAAGAAAAGCCTTATTCCGGAAGACCGGAAGAGGTAGGCGTTTCTATTTATGAATTGAAACCCTCCCTCAGTAAAACACTCGCCACCTGCAAGGTCATTCGCGGCGGTTCCTGGAATGGGTCTGGTATTGTGCATATTCGTTGCGCAAACAGGGATTATGATGAGCCTTCATTTAAAAGCGATATCATAGGGTTTCGTTGTGCTAAATCAATTGAATAATCCCATTCAATGCTCAATGTAAAAGAAAAAAGGCACGGGGATATTTTGGATTTGTTTTGAATTTTATACTTTGTTATTCGGATTTGTTTCGGATTTCGTGTTTTTTATATATTGCTTGTTTGGTTCTGGCTATGCCAGTTTAGGTGTTTAGCGCCTAAACACAAGACTTTCTTTAAAAATAGTTATCCAGCCTTCAATCGAACACCCAGACCATCCCTTTCCGGCAAAGATAACCGTCCTTTCTCAAAATGTACTCCTTCATACGGATCATTTGAAACAAGCAGGTTTCCATCGAGATCAACATAGTCTGCCAACGACATTAAATGGGCTGCCGCAGTAATAGACACAGAACTCTCTATATTGCAGCCTATCATAACTTTGAGCCTATGAGCCCTTGCGGTATGAATCATACGCAGCGCTTCCCGAATGCCACCGCATTTCATCAGCTTTATATTAATTCCGTCCACCATACCCGCCAATCGCGGTATGTCTTTTGAATCTACCACTTCTTCGTCGGCAAAAATGGGAATTTTTACTTTATTTTTAATATATGCCAATGCCTCAAAATCGCCAATAGGAAAAGGCTGTTCCACCAATTCAACGCCAAGCTCTTCCATACGATGCAACCTTTTGATTGCCCCTTCTTTGTTCCATCCGGTATTAGCGTCCACACGAAAAATCGCCCGGGTTATTTTTCGCAGCTCTTCAAGGATTTCTATATCATTATCACAGCCAACTTTTATTTTCAAGACGGGAAGGTCCTTCACCTCTTCAATCTTTTCACACATCTTTTCCATCGTGTCCATGCCTATTGTAAAGGATGTAGCCATTGTGTGATGAGGGTTTAACCCTAATAATGCGGAGAGAGGTATTTTAAGTATTTTACATACAAGATCATGGAGGGCTATGTCAATTGCAGCGCGTGCCGCTGCATTCGCTGTAAAATGTTTTTTTAACTGATTGGTAATATCTTCAATATGAAAAATGTCGCTGTTTTTCAATAAGCCGGCGAATTGGCGAAACGCTTCCACAACACTTGTTGAATTCTCTTTAAAAAAAAGAGACGGAGCCGCTTCCCCAATGCCCGAGACACCGCTTTCTTCTGTTAAAGAAACTATGACGTTGCTCTGGGTGTCTTTTGCTCCCCTTGAAATCCTGAATGTATGTTTTAGTTCCAGGTCTAACGGCTGAAAAGAAATGTTCATGGTAATAGGGGCTGAATGACCTCTAAAAATTTGTCAACGCCAAATCTAATGGGGTCGGTAGCCGGCAGTTTTATTTCCCGTTCTGTTTTTTCTATTTCCCGCAATGCTTCTTCATCAGACATGCCATAGCAATTAAGCGATATACCGAGTACCTTGCAGGATTGAAACGGTTGCACCAGTTTTTCGTTAAGTTCAATGATATGCTGAATAGGCAAAATAGGAAAGTTTTCAAAATGACGCAGTGTTTTGCGGGTTGGTTGATGACACATAATAATACCCTGCGGAAGCGCACCATGCAGCAAACCTACATTTACACCGGAATATGCAGGATGTATTACCGCGCCTTGTCCTTCAATGCACAAGAGATTGTATTGAGCGCGGTCAAGAATGAGTTTTTCTGTTGCGCCGGAGATAAAATCAGACAGGACATGGTCTATGGCGATTCCGCTACCTTCAATAAGAATACCTGTTTGTCCGGTTGCGACAAAACAGGCGTCAATACCTCGTTTTTTTGCGGCATTTGCAATCTCTATAGAGGTAACCATCTTGCCAACATTGCAATCCGTACCGACAGTAAGCACACGAAATGTCTTTACCTCTTTTGCCTTTCCTGTGCCAATGGATAATTTTTCAGGTGGTTTTCGAACGTCATAAATGTTCAACTGATTCTTTTGTGCAAGTTTGCCAAACTCAAGGTCATCACTGATATAGGTATGAAGCCCGCTGATAACATTGAGTTTATTCTGCAGGGCATCTCTGATGTGTATCTGCCATTCAATGGGCAATACTCCACCCAAAGGAGCAATTCCAATAAGGAGTGAATCAGGTTTGAGGTGCAATGTTTCCTTAACCGTACTAAAAATCGGGATGTCTTTTCCTATCCCAATGATTGCCTCAAGATCTTTTCCGGCATTATAGAGATCTATTATGGCAACGACTTCGTCTTTGCAATAACGAACAATGCTGACGGCAGTCTTTGCACTATGGATATCAAGTTTTCCCTCTGTTAGAATAACAAGACGGCGTTTCGATGTTGAAATCATTGGGAAGGTTATTTTTTACTCTTCTTTTCCTTAATTTTTCTTTGGAGTCTTTGTTTGGAAAATCCCTTATACTTACGAATACATTCGGCATATTCCCGTGCATTTAACAACTCATCAAAAATATTAACATCTTCTATCCTAAACTTTATCAACCAGCCACGGACGTAAGGATCATTGCTCAATATTTCCAAATCTTCGTATAAACGCTCGTTAACAGCAACTACTTCAGCATTTATAGGGAGTATAATATCTATCAGATTATCCAGGGATTCTATTTCCCCAAAAGATATCCCGGAGAGAATTTCATCTCCTGATCGCGGAAGGTCTAAAAACAAAAGCTTGCCCAAATCTTTAATAAAAAAATCTGTGAGACCAAAGGTAATCGATTTTTTGTTATCAAAAAACCATCCATGATCCACAGAATATTTATACCGTTCAGGAATTTCCATAAAACCATACCTCACAATAAATTATAACTCGCCAAGGCACAGGCAAAATGTTAACACACTGGTTAAAGGTTGTCAAGGACATTCATTTGTAGCACTAAGAAGGGACATAGAAGAATTTAATATACCTGTAACTGTCATTTCTACCAGATTCCTCAATTGGCAATCGGCAATTTGCCGACTGTAGATTGCCGACTATCGACTGCCGATTGCCGATTGCTACGGTACAATAGAGTATTTCAAGTCCCTAAAAGCTTATTGCAGAGCAAACATTTTGCCATGATAAATGAGAGTATTCCCGATTTTTTGCAAAAAATAACTAGCGAGGATTAAAAAGAACTCAACGTTTTAATAAATAATAAAGCCTTCCATAGGTATTCAAACTACCCGCATCCGACATTGCCCGCTCCCCGATTCCAAAATAAATATCCGCCCGGGCAGCAGTCTGTATGGCGCTTCCCGTGTCTTGGTCCGACACAAAAAAAAGCTTTTCCACCACATTTTTTTTAGTAAACCAGCCTGTTTTTTTTGCCGTCCTCGATTCTAAGACTACAAATGCCAAACCGCCGGCAGGAAACAGTTTCTTATCCGTAGCAATACTCCTCATCGGGGTAACAGGCACGCCAATACACCCATGAGGCACTGCATGATTTACCACTTCAAAGAAAATAAAACGGTCATTTTTATTAATATAAAAATCCAGCTCGTCGGGATGCCGGTCGAAGTAGCTTATGAGTTCAGATAGCGTTAGTTCTTCTTCAGGTATTTTTCCATCCAAAATCAACTGCTGGCCGATACTGGTGTATTCATGTCCGGAATCCGCAGCATATCCTATATAAAGCTTATTGCCCGATATAAGATCAATTTGCGCTGATCCCTGAACATGGATAAGGTAGGCGTCCAATTTCGATTTAAGATAGACAATCTCATTTCCTTTCAAGAGATTATTTTCCTGAATCTCTTTTCTTTTAAAGTAGGGTTTTCTGAAATCAGCAGGTTTTTTGTAAAGAGGGTATTTAAATTCACTATCCGCGGTAAGGCTCCCTTGATAAATCGGCGTCCCATAGCCAGTATAGTGCACTTCCCCGTAAAATTTCTTGCCAACCGCCTGAAAGACTCTGAAATGTTCCGCTATAAACGCATTAAGTTCTGCGTCATTGTTACAATGTACAACACCATCGCGAAAATATTCCAGGGTTTCCTTCAGTTTTTCATGAGAAAAATCCTTCATACGAAATCCATATTTATTGGATTTTGACATGGCAAAATACCTGAGGCTATGGTCTATCGACAGTAAAAGAGAGTTTTTATCATAATCGTCCCTGAAATAAGGAAATTGCCTTGGGTCTTTGATTTCCACCAGGCCGCTGCCGGATTCTTCCGGAATAAGCAACGATCTTTTCTGCGTCGCACAACCAAAATTAATTCCTGTTAATAAAAGGACAATTACAATGCCGGTGTAAAAATGATTCAGGCACAATTTCATAATGAATTTCCCTTTTCTTCAAAATTATGATAGGTAAAACTAAATTTCTAGTAACAGTTCATTCCGATTACAAGTTAATTCTCTCAATTATTCCATATTCCTTGTTCGATATTTGACGGCCGACTGTTCAGTCTGCAATCCACAGTCCACGGTCTGCAATTTGCCGACGGTAGATTGCAGACTGCCGATTGCTGACTGTAGACTGCCGACTTCGATTTGGACTACCTGTAAAAAAATATCAAAAACAACTTAGCGCTTATAGGAATTGAGGGGTTGTTCTACACATCATGGGAACCATTACAATTTTTGATCGATAAAAGCTCCTCCACCATTTTCCAACAGACAAGTATTCTATATGACTATAAAAGATAATCAAAGGAAATCTTAGACAAAATGGTATCTTTTGAAGCGCTTCTATTTGTCGAAAAAATCCTGTTTGACATTAAAATTTATTTTGATAACAGGACGCAGATAAACAAACCAAAACACGATACCCACTAGAATAACCCCGCCCACAATATTCCCAAGGGTAACCGGAACAAGGTTATTCACAAAAAATCCTTTCCATGTTAAAAGTGAAAGGTCTATGGGCTTTCCCGCCATCTTTTCAGCAGCAACAACAACTTCCGGTTGCTTTGACAAGAAAATACCTATCGGGATAAAATACATATTTGCAACACAGTGTTCAAAACCGCTGGCAACAAAACCCCCTATGGGAAAGAGAATCGATAATATCTTATCGGCAGAACTCCGCCCGCTAAAGCAGAGCCAGACAGCAAGGCATACCATAGCATTGCAAAGTACACCCCGCGCCAATGCAAATTTAAAAGACAAATTCACCTTTGTATTTGCTATAAGCAAGGCCTTTGCACCAACCATATGGTTAAACAATTCCCATTGATGGGTATTGTACATCAGGAATACCATCAATAAACTCCCCACAAAATTGCCGGAAAAGGATACTGTCCAGTTATTGGCCACTTCCATCGTAGTTACCCTCTTGCTGACATACCCCATAATAATAAGGCAGTTGCCGGTAAAGAGCTCTGCACCTCCAACAACAACAAGCATGAGACCCAAAGAAAACACTACCCCTGCAATTAATGAATTAATGCCAAAATGTAAAGTCGAATCGCTTATTACTAAAGTAGCGAATTGCGCACCAATTCCGATATAAAGCCCGGCCAGAACCCCCAGGGCAAAAGTCTGGGTGATACCCAATTTTGCTTTTACCAAAGCAATCTTGTCAATTTTGTCCGCAATTTGCGGCGGCGAATAGGCGTCAATATCTATTAATTTAACATGTTTTGCAATTTTACTTTCCGTCACCTTTTGCCTCCTTTCTTAACTATCGGGTAATTAACATAATCTTTTGCTTAAATATCTGAAATAAACATGTAGGGTAGGCATCGCCTCATACGCATCAACCTAACTTTTACTGAAAAGCCAGCAGTTGAAGCAAAGCAGAAGTAAAGAGATTAATTTTTCAGAATGGGGATTCACCTCCCTCATATACTAAGAACTTATTGGGATTGTTGTAACACGGAACGGAATTCTCTGCACAGTGGATACACCATTATTAATTTTACATTTTCGTAAAGTTT